>JAEDJU010000073.1 GCA_016296195.1 Candidatus Methanomethylophilaceae archaeon
TCGAGCATGTTGATGGCCTTCATCAGACCCTCCAGGATGTGGAACCTCTTCTCCGCCTGGGCCAGGTCGAACTGGGTCCTGCGGATGACGACGTTCCTCCTGTGGTCGATGTAGTGGACGATCAATGCCTTGAGGCTGAGGATCTCCGGCTTGTTGTTCACGAGGGCGATGTTGATCACACCGTAGGTGATCTCCATGTTCGTCTTCTTGAACAGGTTCTCCAGGACCACGTTGGGTAGGGCATCCTTGTGCAGTTCGATGACGATGCGCATACCGTGCCTGTCGGATTCATCCCTGAGGTCGGTGATACCCTCGATCTCCTTGTTCTTGACACGCTCGGCGATCTGCTGGATGAGCATGGCCTTGTTGACCTGATAGGGGATCTCGTCGACGATGATCCTCTCCTTCCCGTTGCCCATCTCCTCGAAGTGGGTGTTGGACCTCACCTTGAGCCTTCCGCGACCGGTCTCGTATGCGGACCTGATGCCTCCGATACCGTATATCGTTCCGCCTGTGGGGAAGTCGGGACCCTTGACGTACTGCATGAGGTCCTCGGTGGTGGCATCTGGGTTGTCGACGGTATAGGCAATGGCATCACAGACCTCCCTCAGGTTGTGAGGGGGCATCTTCGTGGCCATTCCGACAGCGATACCGTCCGAACCGTTCACCAACAGGTTGGGGAACTTGGAGGGCAGAACGGTGGGCTCCTTCAGGGAACCGTCGTAGTTGTCCATCATGTCCACCGTGTTCTTGTCCAGGTCGGCCATCAGGTCGCTGGCCATCTTGGTCATCCTGGCCTCGGTGTAACGCATCGCTGCCGCGGAATCACCGTCCACCGAACCGAAGTTACCCTGACCGTCCACGAGGGGGTATCTGAGCGAGAAAGGCTGGGCCATCCTCACCATCGCCTCGTATGCGGCGAAATCACCATGGGGATGGTACTTTCCAAGAACCTCTCCCACCACGGTCGCGGACTTCTTGTGGGGACGGTTGTATGTGAGGGACAGGTTGTCCATGGCGAACAGGATCTTCCTGTGGACAGGCTTGAGACCGTCACGGACGTCCGGCAGGGCACGTCCCACGATGACACTCATGGAGTAATCGATGTACGAGCGCTGCATCTCGTTCTCGATCGTCTGGCTGATGATCTTCTTCTCTCCGTCCATGATATCACACATCCAGGTTGATCACTTCGTGGGCGTGTTCGATGATGAACTCCCTCCTGGGCTCCACATCGTCACCCATGAGGACGGAGAACAGCTGATCGGCCAGGATACCATCCTGGATCATGATCTTCTTCATTATCCTGGTCTCAGGGTTCATGGTGGTCTCCCAGAGCTGCTGGGGGTTCATCTCTCCCAATCCCTTGTACCTGGAGACGTTGGCACCCTGTCCAAGCTCGGCGACGGCCGCCGCCATCTCCTCGTCGTTGTATGCGTAGATCTGCTTCTTCCCCTTGTAGACCCTGTAGAGAGGAGGCATGGCGATGTAAACGTGTCCCGCCTCGATGAGAGGCCTCATCTGCCTGTAGAAGAGGGTCAGGAGCAGTGTTCCGATGTGTGCTCCGTCGACATCCGCATCGGTCATGATCACGATGTTGTGGTACCTGATCTTGGTGACATCGAAATCCTTCCCGATGCCGCCTCCGATCGCGATGGCGAGGTTCTTGATCTCCTCATGGTCCAGGAGCTTGTCCGGTCTCGCCTTCTCCACATTGAGGATCTTTCCCCTGAGGGGGAGGATGGCCTGGAACGCACGGTCCCTTCCCTGCTTGGCGCTTCCACCTGCGGAGTCTCCCTCCACGATGTACAGTTCGCATTTGGCGGGGTCCTTCTCGGAGCAATCAGCGAGCTTTCCGGGGAGGCTTGTGCTCTCCAGGACACTCTTCCTGCGGGTGGCATCCCTCGCCTTCCTGGCGGCCTCCCTTCCCTCGTAGGCGGAGATGGCCTTCTTCACGATGATCTGGGCCACGGAGGGATTCTCCAGCAGATACTCGGCAAGCTTCTCGTTCATGAGTCCGGCCACGGCACCCTGTGCGACGCTGCTTCCGAGCTTGGCCTTGGTCTGTCCCTCGAATTGGGGTTCGGACATCTTGATGCTCACGATGGCGGTGAGACCCTCCCTGACATCGGATCCCTCCAGGGTGATGTCCTTCAGGAGGTTGTTGGCCTTCCCGTACTCATTGATGGTCTTCGTGAGGGATGTCCTGAAACCGGTGAGATGTGTTCCGCCCTCGGGGGTAAAGATGGTGTTCACGAAGGAATCGATCTCCTCGTTGTATCCGTCGGTGTACTGGAACGCGATATCGATGTTGATGCCGTTCCTCTCACCGGCGAACCTGATCGGGGTCGGATGGATGGGGGTCTTGGACCTGTTGAGGTACTGTACGAACTCAGACACCCCTCCGTCGTAGTGGAATGTCTCCTTCTTCCCCGAGCGCTTGTCCTCAAAGTTGATGGTGGCCTCGGTGTTCAGGAATGCCTGGTTGCGGAACCTGTTCTGGAGAGTGGTGTAGTCGAATACCACCGTCTCGAACATCTCCTTGTCGGGCCAGAATGTGATGGTGGTACCATGGCGGTCGGATTCACCGATATCCTCGACCGGACCGTCGGGGACACCTATCTTGTATGACTGTCTGAACCTTCTGCCCTTACGGTCGACGATGGCCTCGAGCCTCTCGGAGAGTGCGTTGACGACCGAGACTCCCACTCCGTGGAGTCCTCCGGAGACCTTGTAACTGTTCTGGTTGAACTTACCTCCTGCATGGAGGTCCGTGAGACACATCTCGAGAGCGGACTTGCCCTCCTCATGGTTGATCTCGGTGGGGATACCCCTTCCGTCGTCTGTGACGGTGATGGATCCGTCCTCGTTGATTGTGACGTCCACCTCTGTGGCAAAGCCGGCCATGACCTCGTCAATACCGTTGTCCACAACCTCGTATACCATATGATGGAGTCCGCGGGAATCCGTAGATCCGATGTACATACCGGGTCTTTTCCTGACGGCTTCGAGGCCCTTCAACGCGACGATGCTGTCTGCGTTGTACTCCTCTTCGGCCTGCTGCATGTTCCCATCCATTTGAATCGAACCTTGATGCCTCCCTGATATATTAATCGTGTGCGCACGCGTGTGTACGCGCGCACGTATTATAAGGAAGGCATGGAAAATCGATGATCCAGAGACGGTGATAGCAATAGTTTAAATGTTTAAACCAATGAACCCATATGGATCTAGAGACCATCCGTGAGGAAAGAACATCACTGATAGCAGGATTCCGCAAATGCGGTCCACTTCTGAACGTGATAGGGGATGAAAACAGACAGAACATCATGGTGGCACTCCTGGAGACCCCCGGTATGAGGGTCGAGGAGGTAAGGGAACACACGAACCTCTCCAGACCCGCCGTTTCACATCATCTGAAGATAATGAAGGATGCGGGCCTCGTGGTCCTATGCAGGAAGGGGAGGATGAACTTCTATTTCCCCAACTGCGACCCTGCCGTGTGGATGGACCTGAAGAACCTCGCCGACAGGATCTGCGAGGTCACCGAGATAATCAACGGGAATCTGGATCTGAACGAATGCAGGAAGGTGCTGTTGGATGAATACCAATGAGGCGATAAGGGAAAGACATTCCGTGAGGAGTTACGAGGACAGGGCGATAGATAAGGATAAGATCGAGGTCCTCGAAAAGGAGATCGCAGAATGCAACAGGTTGGGCGGACTCGACATCCAACTGGTGACCGATGAACCCAGGGCGTTCGACAGCTTCATGGCCCACTACGGTAAGTTCTCCGGGGTCAGGAACTACATCGCCATGGTTGGGAAGAAGGGAGAGAACGAGAGGATCGGTTATTACGGGGAGAGGCTGGTCCTGCTGGCACAGACACTCGGACTGAACACCTGCTGGGTCGCCCTGACCTTCAGCAAGAGGAAGACGGGATGCAGGATAGGTCCCGATGGGAAGCTCTTCTGCGTCATCGCGATCGGATACGGTAAGACCGGGGGTGTGGAGCACAGGAGCAGACCCATGTCCGAACTGTGCAGGGTCCAGGGGGATATGCCGGAATGGTTCAGGAACGGAATGGAGGCCGCGATGCTCGCCCCCACTGCAGTGAACCAGCAGAAGTTCCTGTTCACACTGGATAATGACACCGTCACCGCCGAGAGGACAGGCGGGATGTACTCCCTGGTGGACCTCGGTATCGTGAAGTATCATTTCGAGATCGGTTCTGGAAGGGAGGGACTCTTCAAACTGTGAAAGGAGGGGGTTCACCCCTCCATGTTTATGTGATGGGATCGGAGACCGCCATCGGACGGCCCCTGTTCCCAATTTCCGGATCAGTTGTCTACGGAAGAGGACGGGAGGGTTCCTTCGAGGTACTGCTCGTATCCGTACAGGTCGATCAGACCGTGACCGGACAGGCAGAACACGATGGTCTTCTCCTCACCGGTGACCTTGCACTCCAGTGCCTTGTCGATGGCTGCCCTGACGGCGTGACAGGACTCGGGTGCGGGGACGATTCCCTCGGTCTTGGCGAAGGTGACTCCGGCCTGGAATGTGTCAGGCTGATCATAGGACACGGCGGAGATGAGCTTCTGGTCGTAGGCTGCGGAGACGAGCGGGGACATTCCGTGGTACCTGAGACCTCCGGCGTGGATTCCCTTGGGGATGAAGTCGTGACCCAGGGTGTACATCATCAGGAGGGGGGTCATTCCGGCGGTGTCTCCGAAGTCGTACTTGAACTCACCCTCAGTGAGCGAGGGGGCGGCCTTGGGCTCGACGGCGATGATCTCGCAGTCACTCTTTCCCTGCATCTTCTCGTACATCATGGGGAAGGTGAATCCGGCGAAGTTGGATCCTCCTCCGACACATGCGATCATGTAATCGGGCTCGATCTCACCGATCTTCATCTGCTCGATGGTCTCCAGTCCGATGACGGTCTGGTGGAGCATGACGTGGTTCAGAACGCTTCCGAGGGAGTAGCAGGTGTGCTCATCCTTGACGGCGAGCTCACATGCCTCGGAGATGGCGATTCCAAGGGAACCGGTGGTGTCGGGATGCTCCTGCAGGATCTTCCTTCCGAACTCGGTCTGCTCGCTGGGGGATGCGTAGACCTTGGCTCCGTACATGTTCATCAGGGTCTTCCTGAAGGGCTTCTGGTTGTAGCTTCCCTTGACCATGAAGACGGTGGTGTCGATGTCGAACATGTTGGAAACCATGGAGAGTGCGGTTCCCCACTGTCCCGCACCGGTCTCGGTGGTCAGGGTGTGGATTCCGGACTCGGCGTTGTAGTATGCCTGTGCGAGTGCGGTGTTTCCCTTGTGGCTTCCGAGGGGGCTCATGTCCTCCCTCTTGAAGTAGATCTTCGCAGGGGTCTTCAGGTACTTCTCCAGACGGTACGCCCTCTGGAGGGGTGCGGGCCTGTTGAGGTAGATAAGGTTGTCACGGACCTCCTCGGGGATGTCGATGAACCTCTGGGTGGAACCCTCCTGCTCGATGATGGGCTTACAGAAGATGGGTGAGAAGTCCTCGGGCTTGGCGGGCTTTCCGGTAGCGGGGTTGAGCGGGGGCTGGAGGTTGGGGACATCGGCCGCGAGATTGTACCAATGCTTGGGGATCTGCTCAGGGTCGAGTGTGATGCGTGCGTCCTTTGGTATAGCCATAGATGCACATTGACTCTGATAGTATTTGTACATAATGGGTGAATAATGTATATTTATGTTCAATAATTCAATCTCTTAATAGAAAGTTTTTTATAAAAGTTCTGACCTATTATGGGTTGTGAACCACAGGATAACAACCAGGCGATAACATGGATGACATCGACATGCTGCTGTCAATGGTCGAGAACCCGACCAGGAGGCGGATACTGGAGGCCATAGTCAGAGAGCCGCACTACCCACTTCAACTGTCGAAGGAGCTCGGCATAAGCCAGCAGGCCGTCATGAAGAACCTGAGCCTGATGGAGCAGAACGGACTGGTGGTAAGCTACCGTGAGACCAGCAAGATCGGACCGATGAGGACGCTGTACGTGCCCAACACCGAGTTCACCCTGCTGATCGACATGCACAACTGCATGTTCACCACCCGTCTGATCTCATCCGGGAAACCGGAAGGGGATGAGACGGAGGTGGATGGATCGGAGCAGGCACTGGAACGCCTCAGGGAGATCGACTCCGAACTGGACGAGATGGACCGGAAGCGTGCGGAGCTCCTGAGGGAACGGAACACGGTCGTCTCATGGCTCACTGGGAAGATACAGGAAACCGAGGACTACGAGGAGCGCAAGGCACTCTACAACAAACTTGATGGTATGACGGGGAGGGCGGATCCCTCCAAGGAAATGGAAAAGGAGGTCTGAAAATGGCAAATGAAAAGGCCATAAAGGTCGCAGAGCTGAAATCCGGCGAGACCGGGCGCGGAATCGCCCGTCTGGACCCGGAGCTCATGGACATCCTCGGCATCAGGGTCGGGGACATAGTCCAGATCGATGGAAACAGGAAGACCGTCGCCAAGGTCCTGAGGGGTGCCCCCGAGGACGCCAACCGCGGGATCATAAGGATCGATGGTTCG
>JAEDJU010000074.1 GCA_016296195.1 Candidatus Methanomethylophilaceae archaeon
CCGATGTCGCATGTGACGTTGAACGCCCTCTCGATGGCGGGACGGTCCTCCTTGGTGGCGAACGCCTCGCCGAGCGCGTCCAGGATGGTCATGTCCCCGGCACCGATCCTCATCCTGCCGGTCACGAGCCTGCAGATGTAGCGTGCGCCCTTGGGGGATATCATCTTGAGGATCTCCTTCAGGTCACCCTTCTTCGCGTCCTGTCCGGAGTCCGTCTCCATCTTCCTCAGGATCCTGACGATCTCGGATATCGGGAGGTCCTTCTCGCCTTCATCGGCGTCGTCGCCGAAGGAGAAGAGGTCCTTCTGGATCTTCCTTCCGAGGACCTGCTCCGCGACCTGTCCGGGATCACCCGTCTTTATCCACAGGTCGTTGACCTTCTTCTTGGAGTGTCCTGACTGCTCCTCGAGGGCATCCAGGACGAGCTTGTCCGACATCCCGAAGACGCCCGGTACGAAATCAGGGTGGACCTTCCCCTGACAGAGGTACACCACATCCCTGATCTCGGATGTGTCGACCGTGCGGAGGAAGTCTGCGAGGATGGTGGTCATCTCGAGACGGCTGCTTGTGGATTCGAGTCTTTCGAATGTCTCCGCTAGGTCAGAATAGAGCATGATGACCCTGATGCGGGACTGTGGTATAAATGGTTCTTTTCACCCTTGGAACCCGTCCAACCGGAGCTGGTTCCTCCTCAGGATGTCGGATCTCCCCCTGCTGAGGTCCTCGCTGAGCTTCTCCAGTTTCTGCCTCATGGCCTGTTCCTTCTGGGCACTGGAACGGTCCGAGACCTCATCCATGGTGCCTCTGGCTATCAGGACGAAGACCTCCCCGTCGTTTTTCCTGCCGGTACGTCCCCTCCGCTGGATGGTCCTTATCTCGGATGGGACGGGTTCGTAGAAGATGACGGCATCGGAGCTGGAGATGTCCAATCCCTCCTCTCCGACGGATGTGGAGACCACGACGTTGAACTCACCGGCCCTGAAGGATTCGAGCAACGCTATCTGCTCCCTCTGTTTCAGACCGCCGTTGGCCTGACCGATCAGCTTGGCCACCTTCGCCCCGGGTATGTTCTCCAGTTTGGATGCGAGGAGTTCGCAGGTCTCCCTGTACTGTGCGAAGACCATGACCTTGGATCCCGTGCCCTCCGAGATGGTCCTGCTGACGATGCTCATGACGCGGGGGATCTTCGGATGCTCCGCGTTGCTCCTGTCCACTATGGCCCTGATCCCGGGATACTCGGGACGGTTCATGATCTCCTTGGCACCCTTCCCGCCTTTGGCGGCCTTGGCCTCCGACTCCATCTTGGAGAGATATGACCTGAGTGCGCTCATGCTCTGGGTCTCGGCCAGGTTGATGGCGTGGAGGAGCTTGATGCAGATCGCCTGGACCGTCAGTCCTCTGAAGACGAGGGCGGTCTTCTCACCCCTGGAGAGTCTCGCCTGGAGGTTCTGCCCTATCACCAGCAGGTGCTTCGTGGATGCCGGCCAGTTGGGGTTCATCATCTTGAGGCTCACCAGCTCCGACACGTAATGGTCGAGCATGGCCTTCATGAGGGAGATCACATCGACCAGGTCCGATGGCAGGTTCACCTCGATCCTGTTCACGTAGGTGTCATGGACGTATGGTGACACATCGGGGTCGTCATCCGACCTGATGTCTATGCGCCTGAGGTCCAGGTTCATGCAGACCTCCTCGATCTTGGCGGTGTCGCTTCCGGGCGATGCGGTCATGCCGATGCAGCGGATCCCCTTGTCGCAGTATGCGGCGACCCTCACGTAGGCATAGTTCCCGACTGCCTTGTGCGCCTCATCGAATATGACGAGCGAGAATCCGTCCAAGGTGTACCTTCCCGCCTCCAGGTCGTTGGCGACGGACTGGGGCGTGGATATGATCACATCCGAGGATGCCATCATCTCCGTCCTCTTGGACGGTGTCATGTTGCCGGTCATCATGCCCACATCCGCATCCAGAAGGAACTGCTCCAATGTGGATTGGTGCTGACCGACCAACGGTTTGGTGGGTGCCAGGATGAGGACCTTGCCCGATGACAGTTTCTCCGCTATTATCTGGAGGGCGACGATGGTCTTCCCCAGACCTGTCGGCAGGATGACGAGGGTGTTGCGGTCGAGACAGCCCTGGGCCATCCTGACCTGGTATCTGCGCTCCTCGACGCTGTCCGGCTTGATGCGGGGATGTGAGATGTAGTTCATCGGTCCTCCACGGGGTTATCCCGGTATCGGGTGGAGTGAGTGAGGGTATATGTCACATCCGACAGGGTGCACCATGTCATCGGACATCATGTTTGTTGGGAAAAGAGGGTGGTGGGTTTCACCCCACCGGTGTTGAAACGTTTAGTGGCATCCGCCGCCGCAGGAGGCGCATCCGTTGAAGTTGGGGTTGCGGATGGTGAGTCCGGTACCGAAGTTGGGATCATCGATGAACTCGATGGCGCACTCGTCCAGGGCCTCCTTGGTCTCGTCGTCGTAGAACATGTCGAAACCGGTGGCGGTGTGGTCGATGTGCTCTCCGTCTGCGGCCTTCTCCTGGAAGGACATTCCGAACTGGGGTCCGGAACATGCGAAACCGGACAGGTAGATCTTGATGCCGTATCCGACCTTCTGGTTCTTCTCCAGGAGGTCATTGATGAACTTCTCCGCATCGGGGCTGATTGTAACCATTGTTATCAACCTGTAATCCGGGTACCACTCTTAAACGCATCGGCGTTAATGCCCGGATTGTAACGAAATGACGGAAACATCCTCTTCATTTCAGCTCTATGTCGAAGTTGGCGGCATATTTGCGCAGTGCATAGGACTGGGCGCGGGTGTAGGCCATCATGGAACCGATCATGATGCTCTCGAGGATCTCGTCCTTCGATGCCCCGGCCTCCTTCGCATGTCTCATCTGCACATCCACGCAGTACTCCCCTCCGATGGCCGTCGCGGCGGCCACGGCGCAGAGGTAGCGCGTCTTACTGTCCAGATCACCGTCTCCCTCCAATATCGAACGGCTCAGTGTAGCCGATGGTACGAATAGGTCGGGCCTTGTGCTCAGGACCTGGTTGACGACGGGGATGAATCCGAATGCCTCCTCCGTGGCCTTCAGTATCTTGTCGGTCTTCTCGCGTAGGATGGGGTCTTCCTTCATGACCCGGGGGATGCGTTACAGGCACATAATCCCGGAGGTCACTGTGACCGCACGGTATCCCCTTTATCATCACCACGTGAAGTCTGTCGTAATGCGCGAAGAACGGCGCAGGAGAAAGAGATTCGAATGGATATGAGCAGAGAGACCCTTACGAGGATCTTCACGGAAACAGGGAAGGATTTCGGATACGATTCCGCCGAATCGGATTTCGTGGCTTTCCGCGACTTCGTGTGACGGGTGAAGCCGATGCGGGGATTGCCTGTTGAGGTCGGTCCGGCCGTCCGGACCGTTCCCGCCCCGACGTGCACCACCGGTGACGGGGTGTGCGGAGCTCGGGGTCATCAGGGGGATCGGAGAGACATCTGTTCCGATCACCCGAAGGGATGGTGTGCTATGGCGAGCATATGCGAACCGTCGGAGAGGGTCGTTGGGAAAGCTGGAGGATGCCAGGGTGGTGTCCTCCGCACCGATGAGGTGCAGGGGAGGGATGAGGGGTTGGAGTCCCCCGAGTCGGACGGTCGGATCTCCCCCGGCCTGTGGACGGCGCCTAAGGCACAAGCGTCCCCGTGTCGGAACCCGGTAAGCCCGTCGGACACCGGAGACGGAGGGTCGATCGTGAGAGAGACTATCGTCCGGCGGGTAGAGGATGGGGCAGGAAGCGAATGCCTCCCTGTAACGGGGAGGATAGGCACGATGTGCCGTCCCGAAAGGGAGCCCACTTGCCCCAGGTCGGATGCGGCGGTGAACGGAGAGGACCCGGATGTCGGCGTCGACACCGATGCGCGTTGCTGCGCGGTGGACGTCTCAGACGGTTCTGCCCCTGTCAGATGGTGTTCCATAGACTGGGAGAGGGCGGGATCGGACATCCGCGGTATCCAATCCCGTATCGCCAAGGCCGCAAGGAACGGAAATACAAGGAGGGTGCGTATGTTGCAGGATATGCTCCTGACATCGTATCACGGAAGATGCATGGCAGTCAGGACCGTGACCACCGGACCCTGGGGTGATGTCCCCGGCGGGGATGGAGAGGTCTGGTCCTCGCCGGCGGATATGGATCGCGCGGTGGATGCCCTGGGTGTCCGTACACACCTGGACGGATCCACTGCGGGATGTCCCGGCAACCGTTCCGGGGGTGGTGGGATCCGTGTACCGACGATGCATGACCGTGCGCTGCAGGAACTGCATGCGATGGCATGGCGTCCGGTGATGGAGGCCTCTGCCGATCCCTGTTCCTTCGGATTCAGGGAGGGGAGATGCGTCCGCGACGCAGTCGAGGTATTCCGTGGGATCCTCAGGGGTTCCGGTCAGGATACGGAGGTCGTCATCATGCGTCTGGGTTCCATGGACGATGGGACAGCGTGGTCATGGCTTTCCGACAACAGGGGGGTGGATCCCACACTCCTGGGTGAGATGGCACGCAGAGGCCAACTATTCGGAAGGTCGATGTTCCCACACACCCCCGGAACTGTGGGGCTGGGCGGTCTGTCACCGGTGCTGGCCAACATGGCGTTGGACGGTATGGAGGGCATGCTGTCGATGCTAGGGGTCAGGATGGTGAGATACGCGGACATGGTCGCGGCGGTAACGGACGGTTCTATCCCGTCTGCCGCCGTTTCGGAGGCATCGGCTATATTCCTCGGAGGGAGGGGTCTGTGCATCCTGGGATCGGAATCGTTCCAACTGATGGATGGGTTCGATTTCCTGGGATTCACATTCCGCAAACACCGTGGGAGGTTGACGGTGCAGCCGTCCGACGGGTCGGTGGATGCGGTGTGTTCGGAGATCAAGAGGATCGCCTCATGCTCCGCAGCATCGACACAAGGGGATCTGATCCGCCGTGTCAACCGTGTCATCATGGGATGGGGGACATACTACTCCTCGGTGCCGCACACGGTGGCATCACGTCGTCTGGACCATCACGTCCACATCACGATAAACCGTTGGGCTGCCAGAAGGCATCCCCAGAAGGGCGTGTCGTGGGTGAGGGACAGGTATTGGCACATCATCGATGGGAGGAGGGTGTTCAGCGACGGTGAGCACGAGCTCATGAGGGCTTCGGACACTCTTCGTCGTGAACATACGCCCGTCCGCACGAGGTCGGACCCGTACTCCGACCCGTGGTATTTCCGTCAGAGGGATGGGAGGACCGATGGGGCCACCGACGTCGAGTGGACCCTATACGGCCTCCCCGCAGCGACCGCCCCGAGAAACGGGGTGGCATCCGGCCCGAGCCGTATGCGGTGAAAGCCGCACGTACGGTTCCCAGAAGAGGGCTCCCGGGAGACCGGGGGACCTTATTCGACAAGGTGAAATGGAGCAGAACGTACAGATGGATAGAATTCAGTGTGTCCGACTACCTGATGGACGCACCCGAGAGCGTGATGGAATCCCTCTCGAGGACCATATACACGAAGATCAGGGACACCGAGGAGACCTTCTACCCCGAGGATGTGTGCGAATGGATCACATCCAAGGAGTTCAGGAAGGCGAAGCAGCCCATGTACATCAGCCGCTGCAGGGGATTGAGTCTCAGCACCCAAGGTGAGTTCAGGGACCTCAACGATTCCTACGGCAGACTGGTGGACCAGGGTCTGGTGGAGTACGACCCCGAGATCTATCTGGGATGGGGGCCGAGGACATCTTCCAGGTTCGCCGGGGCATCCAGTGTCCTGATGAAGGTGGTCAACATGTCCCACGCCCTGGACTCGGAGAATGTTCCCGAGGAGGTCCTAGACTACTGCATGTACGCCCACCTGAGCCATATCGGGATGGGATTGATGGCGGATGGTCCGCAGAGACGGCTCCTCTTCAACAAGGAGCTGAACAGGTTCCCCGGAAGGGCCCATGCGTTGTACACGATGGAGCAGCTGGGGATCAAGGCCTGAGGTCCGTATGGACCCGGGCATGACGACAAACCAAGGAATCCGGGATCGGGGAGGCCGTGGACGGCCATCCTCCTCCCGTCTTAGGCATAACGGGGATGGGGGTGTCCCCGGAACGCTAACAAACCCTTTCACGGTACGACGATGACGTCGCTCTCGGGGTTCTGACTTACGCCCGGGGTATGTGTCGGACCCAACGTTGGCCTCCGGTCATCGCTGCGACGACACGTCGCTAACTCCCGCAGGAGCCCCAAATGAATGGGAAATGGGTCACTGTACGCCGTACCGTGCACATGACGTTCACTTATCGCGCCCCTTCGCCGGTGCGGCGGTATCGTCATTCCATGCCGGTTATATAAGATGGATTGAGGTCCTCCATATCATAATGAGGATAATCTGTCGCAATTATCGTATGATGATGTCAATTTCCTGTATTTCATAGTAGCCAATATTATAATCTCGAACGGCCTTCCGTCCTACGTGCAGTTCTCAACCAAAACCCGTTACGCCCTTCGTATGCTGGTCGATCTGGC
>JAEDJU010000075.1 GCA_016296195.1 Candidatus Methanomethylophilaceae archaeon
AGAGGACAAACTCCTGGGAAGGGACGTCCAGCTCAGCCCCGAGTTCGTCGATGCCATGTACAAATGTACCGGATGCGGAAACTGCGAGGTCGTCTGCCACGCCAAGATCCACCTGGTCGACCTGTGGGAGAAGATGAGGGACTGGATCGTTGCCAACGGCGCAGGACCCCTTCCCGCACACAGGGGTATCGCAGGCAACATCGCCAACAAGCACAACTCCTTCGGTGAGGACCCCAAGAAGAGGGACGCCTGGTGGCCTGCAGAGGTCGAGAGATCCGCAACCCCCGATGTCGTCTTCTTCGCCGGATGTACCGGATCCTACAGGATGCAGCACATCCCCAAGGCCGGAGTCACCGTCCTCGCACGTGCCGGTATCAAGATGAACTGTCTCGGAGAGAAGGAGTACTGCTGCTCCTCACCCCTGCTCAGGACCGGAAACCCCAACCTGTCCCTGATGTGCGCAGAGGCAGTCGTCGAGAAGGCCGATGGAATCGGAGCCAAGGACATGGTCATGACCTGCTCCGGATGCTACAAGACCGTCTCCACCGACTTCGGAAGGTTCTACGCCAAGGTCGGACAGAACGTCTACCACTTCTCCCAGTACGTCGAGAGGCTCATCAACGAGAGGAAGCTGCCCCTGAACAACGAGTTCAAGGCCAAGGTCACCTACCACGACCCATGCCACCTCGGAAGGCACGCTGGTGTCTTCGACGCTCCCAGGAACGTCATCAAGAAGATCAAGGGTGTCGAGTTCGTCGAGATGGAGAAGTCCAGGGAGAACTCCAGGTGCTGCGGAGCAGGTGGAGGATACAAGAGTGCCTTCGGAGACTTCGCCACCAACATCGCCGCCGAGAGGATCAGGGATGCCGAGGCAGTCGGAGCCGAGGTCCTCATCACCTGCTGTCCCTTCTGTGTGCTGAACCTGACCGCAGGAGCCAAGAAGATCGGATCCAACATCAAGGTCATGGATCTGTCCCAGGTTCTCCTCCAGGTCACCGCGCCCAAGGAAGAGACTCCCAAAGAGTGATCGCGAAACAATCCAAAAGGGGGAACATTCCCCCTTCCTTACCGTTTTTTCATGCCATTCCCCCAACTGTCCCCCGAACTCATCGCCGCATTGGCATCGAGGGGAATAACCGAGCCCACACCCCCACAGGCGGACTCCATACCGAGGATACTGAAAGGGGAGAACCTGCTGCTAGTTGCACCGACGGGTATCGGGAAAACCGAGGCCGCGATGCTGCCGATCCTCGACACCATATTCCGTACCAAGGGGAAGACGGGAGGAATCAGATGCATCTACATCACGCCCCTCCGCGCACTGAACAGGGACATGCTCAAGCGCATGGAGGAGTACGGCAGGATGCTGAACGTCACCGTGGGGGTTAGACACGGTGACACCTCCCAGGCTGAGAGGAACAGGCAGTCTCAGAATCCCCCGGAGATCCTGATCACCACTCCCGAGACCCTCCAGGTCCTGTTCACCGGGAAGAGGCTCGTCCAGCATCTGAAGAACGTGGAATGGGTGGTCGTGGACGAGATCCACGAACTGGCCAACACCGAGAGGGGTGCGCAGATGAGTGTCGCCCTGGAGAGGCTCACACTCATCGCCGGAAACTACCAGAGGATCGGACTGTCGGCGACGGTCGGTAACGTGGAGAACGTTGCCAGGTTCCTGGTGGGGAACAACAGGGACGTGGTCATACGCAAGCACGACACCCACCGTGACTTCGACATAAGCGTCGAGAGTCCCGAGCCCGACACCGAGGACAAGAGACTTCTGGACAAGCTCCAGAGCGACCCGGACATCCTCGCCGTGATGAAGAGGGCCAGGGAGATCATAGAGGACGGAAGGTCCACACTCTTCTTCGTCAACACGAGGGAGACCGCCGAATGGCTGGCCGCACGCTACCATCTCTGGGATGAGAACATATCCGTCGAGGTCCACCATGGTTCCCTTTCCAAGGAGAACAGGATGGAGATGGAGGACCTGTTCAAGAGGGGCGAGGTGAGGGCACTCATCTGCACATCGTCCCTGGAGCTCGGTATCGATGTCGGTTCCACCGACATGGTGATACAGTACAACTCCCCCAGACAGGTCTCCCGCATGATACAGCGTGCCGGACGTGCGGGACACAGGATCGGGGAGAAGATCAGGGCCAAGGTTATAGCCACCGCACCCGACGAGGTGGCGGAGGCCATGGTGATCGCACGCAGATGCGACGCCAAGGAACTGGAGTACTGGGAGGGACGTCCGAGCCCGCTGTCTGTGGTGGCCAACCAGCTGATCGCCATGACCATGGGCGGTGCGATGGACAGGGACTCCGCGTTCAAGGTCTTCAAGGGTTCCTATGTGTTCCGTGACCTCCAAAGATCCGAGATGGACGAGGTGCTCGAACAGCTCAAGTCCATCAAACTCGTGTTCGAGGACGAGGGGACCTTCAAGCGTTCCCGCAAGGGGATGGACTACTTCTACAACAACATCTCGATGATCCCCGACGAGCGCACATACATGATCCGCGACATCGGCACCAGGGCCATCATCGGAACCCTGGACGAAAGCTTCGTGGCATCCTTCGCGGAGGAGTACGCCATGTTCATCGCCAAAGGCCGCACCTGGCGCATAGTCGAGATGCGGGAGGACGAGATCCTGGTCGAGGAGGCACGTGACGTCGGCTCGGTCCCGTCATGGGTGGGATCGGACATTCCCGTTCCGTTCGAGGTCGCCATGGAGGTCGGTAAACTCAGACGCCTCAGGAACTTCGAGGACTATCCAGGTGACGAGGGATGCGTCCGCGTCCTCAGGAAGTACTTCGCCGACCAGGACGAGAGGTTCGTCATGCCCACCGACAGGACCGTCACGGTCGAGGTCGGCGACAGGTTGGCCATAATCAACGCCTGTTTCGGGAGCCGGGTGAACGAGACGCTGGGGAAGATCTACTCCGCACTGCTCACCGCACGTCTGGGGGAGAGTGTAGGCATGACCGCCGACCCCTACCGCATGATACTTGAGCTTCCCCGGAACGTTCCCAAGGATGTCATAATGGACACGGTCAGGTCGGTGAAACCCGGAACGGTGGAGGCCCTGGCCAGATTGACCATCCTCAACTCCTCGTTCCTCAGATGGAGGTTCGTGTTCGTCGCCAAGAAGTTCGGGATCATAGAGAAGGAGGCGGACCACCGCTTCATGAACTTCAGCAGGCTCTTCGACCTCCACAAGGACACGCCCGCCTACAGGGAGGCCGTGAACAAGGTCCTGTGGGAGGACCTGGACATGGTGAACTCGGAGAAGGTGGTATCCATGATGGACGACGGGTCCATAGAGGTGGTCGCAGGGACCGTCTCCGCGATCGGCCTCGAGGGTATCGTCAGGTCCAAGGAGCTCATGCAGCCCGTACGTGCCGACCATGCGATCCTCATGGCCCTGAAGAAGAGACTGGAGGACGAGGTCCTGTTCGCCACCTGCATGAACTGCGGATCGCAGTGGAGGTTCAGGGTGGGGGATGCGCCGAAGAGGTTCACATGTCCCCATTGCAACGGATGCATGGTGGCCGTCCTCAAGGGCTATGACAGGGAATGCGTCAGACTCATCAAGCTCAAGGAACACTCCGCACAGGAGAAGAAGGACCTCCAGAGGGTCTCCAGATGCGCCAACCTCGTCAACGAGCACGGCGGGAAGAGGGCATCCATAGTCCTCGCCGGAAGGGGCATAGGTCCGGATGTGGCATCCAGGATCCTGAGGTCCATGTACGTGGACGAGGATGATTTCCTCAGGGCGATAATGAACGCCGAGATCCTCTACGCCAAGAACAAGCGCTTCTGGGACTGAGCACCGATCAGAGCAACAGCGACAGGAAGACCGCCGTGTAGACGGAACCGAAGACCGCTCCGGCGATCAGCTGTGCCGGGGTGTGCTTCCTCCTGACGTAACGGCTCCATGCCACCGGTATGAATGACAGCAACAGCACTGCGAAGGCAGGATCGTACACCATCGCCAACAGGACTATCGGACCCATCAGACCGGTCGCGTGTACGCTGATCTTCCACTTCGTGCTTATCAACAGCACGATTATGGTGCTGGTCGCATAGCTCATCATGGTCACGGTGCAGACCCATGGGGCCCCCACCAGGAGAAGCAGGACCACACCGACGATGTACGACCCTATGCCCACCAGGAACGGCCTGACACGGTCCTCCCTCCTGACGATATCACCGTCTCCGTTTCCGAACTTACGGGAATAGTACATGATCGCTGTGACGGGTATCACCAACGATGTGGAGACGGAGATCACCATGCTCAGGGCCGCCATCGTCATGGTGTCCGCTGACAGGGAGAGCAGGATGAACACGACGGCCGACAGGAAAGGCGGATATGAGACCGCGGAAATGAACTTGGCGACCTTCTCGGTCCGGGAGGTTATCTCCCCCTCGTACAGATGTGTGGGGTCGTGGAGTACCATCTCAGATACCATCCATGATGCGGTGCACCTGCTCCCTCATGGATTCGGTACCCCTGCTGTTGTCCACCACCATCCAACCGTCCGACAGTCCGAGCATCCTCTCGCGGACGGTCCTGAGCTTCTCATCTGTCTCGAATATCTCCAGATTCTCACCACGTTCCAATATGCGTGACATCGCCACATCGGGATCGATGTCGACAAGTATCCTTACATCGGGTGTCGGGAGGACACGGCATATCAGATCGTATGCAAAACCGACCATGCCATCCGGGAGATATGCCGCGGCCATGCTGTATCTGACGAATATGATGTCATCGTAAGACCTCCCCCTACCACAACGTATGAACGTGAGGGAGTGGAGTACATCGATGATGTACAGGGCCGTGGACAGGATCACGTTCAGCTTGCTGTCACCCTCCAGGAAGGCCCTCTCCAGACGTCCGACGAAGGTGTCCTTGTTGGGGTGCTCGAGGATGAGCACACGCCTGCCCTCTGACTCCAGTTCGGATCCAATGGTGCGGGCGACGGTGCTCTTACCGCAACCATCCATTCCATCGACGACATACCAGACCATGGTATCACAGTCCGAGGGGGACCATGGCCACGGCGACGGCCAAGGGCGTCAGTATGTTGTCGAACTGTCCGGGACAGACGGCCTCCAGAACCATCGAAACGAGACCGGCGATGATCGAGGCCACCCAGAACGGCACTGTCGCCACGCTGTCCCCTCCTGGATAGAATCCGGCGGAGGTGAGCCATCCGTAATACAGAATGATCACCGCGGCCATGACGGCGGTGGCGACGAACACGGCCAGGGAACCCTCCAACGACTTGCCGTTGAGGATCCTGTGCCTTCCGTATCTCTTCCCTATGACGCTTCCGAAACCGTCACCGAAGGTCATCGCCACGATACCTATGGTCGCAGCGGTCCAATGGTCCCCGAAGAAGATGACCATGATGGAGATGGTGACCGCGTAGAGGAACAGGCCCGTCCTGTGTCCCTTGTTGACGGTTAGGTCGTTCAGCTCCTTTATGGGCATGGCCTTCTCACTGATCATCGGTAGAAGCAGGATGATCGCGAAGGGGATGGTGAAGAAGACCAGCATTATCCAGCCCTCCGTGAACATCCACCAGACGAACACGAAGAAACCGACTCCGATATGGACGACCTTACGGACGTTGCACTCGATACCTTTCCTCTCCAATGTCATCGCAAGTATGAGGGATACGGCGATGATGGCATACACGAGTGCCAATGCGATGATGTCCTGAGTCTCCATGTTGTCCTCTACATCTAATGGAGCATCCTCTGATAAAACCCGATGATGTCACCGACCCTTCGGAGACGGGTGATAGGGAACGGTGTGCAGGGAAACATAGTGTAATATCGATGGAACACATCGCGGATGTGTGAACGCCTACCTCCAACTTTTCAGAACCGGAAACGCGGTCATGGGGATCGTGGGTGTCCTCGTCTCATGCTTCATGGCGGCGGGACTGGACATCGCGGATGCCTATGTCAACCTCCTGATATCAGCGGTCGTCGTCTTCATGTTCATATGCGGAGGCAACGCACTCAACGACTACATCGATCACGAGATCGACAGGACGGCACACCCTGAACGTCCGATACCCTCCGGCAGGATGAGCAGGAGGAACGCATTGTACGCAGGCCTGGTGATGCTCTTCGGATCTGTGCTGGTATCGTTCCTCACCCTGGACATCGAATGCATCGCCATCGTGATCATCGCCTGTATCCTGATGGTGGCGTATGAGACCTGCCTGAAGCAGAGGGGTTTCGTCGGGAACCTGACCATAGCTGTCATGACCGGTATGATGTTCCTCCTGGGAGGGGCGGTCGTCGGAAGCTTCACGGACAACCTCATAGTCGCGTTGATGGCCACACTCGTCTCCATCGGAAGGGAGATCTCCAAGGACATCGAGGACATGGACTCCGATGAGGG
>JAEDJU010000076.1 GCA_016296195.1 Candidatus Methanomethylophilaceae archaeon
ATCCCGGACCTCAGATTATGAGGTTCTCGATGCATTCCAGGTGTTCGGCGATCTTCCTGCACGGTCCGTTCTCGTGGATGAACAGGATGATGGATCTCATGTGCTTGGAATCGATGGTGCAACACGAGAGGATTCACCACACAAGTATCTAAATGAAGAAAGATGAGTGCAGCCGCCGGGATTCGAACCCGGGCAATGAGCTTGGAAGGCTCAGATCCTAACCAGCTAGATCACAGCTGCACTAAAACTCCTTTATCTCACCGTTGTATATATATTTTTTGGTGGATGCATGAATCATCCAATTTCTCTGGAGAGTATTTTTAGCATGATAGCCCATTTCAGGGTCATGGCAGGCCGTCCAGTGTTCCAGAGCAGACCCGAATACCGTCTTTGGAAGCGTATACGCGGTGAGGGTTTCCAGAGGATACTGGGTTCTGTGAGGGGAGGTCTTGACGGAGCGATCGATTCCGTGCTTTCGCAGGAGGGCAACCTCCACTCCGCCATCCTGATGGCAGCCATGGACGGTCTGGTCTCGAAGGGCCATGTTGACGGCGATGTCCTCCATGATCTGGTCTTGAAGAGCAGGTCTGTGGACTGCATGCCATCGGTCCACGCCGCCCGTATCATGCTAACCCAACACGATTCCAAGTCCGCCACCGAACTGCTGTCCTCATCCTCCCGTTCGCAGGAGGTCTTCAACAGGTCCCTGATGGCCGCAGAGATACTGTCGGTGGAGGGTGACAGGGTGAATGCCAGGTCCGCGGCCGTACGCGCATTCGGTACCGACCCGACCGATGACAGGGTCTACAGCATACTGATGGAGGTGGATCCCGATGGCGGATGGGGCGAGAGGCAGAACATACAGAGCATCCTCTCCGGCGGAAGGCCCGAGAACAAGGTGGGTTCCGGACGTCTCCAGGAACTGTATTCCATCTATTATGAATGGTTCAGAGGGAGTCATGATGTCGCCACGACCCGTCTGATCTCATCGGAACACTACCGTTCCAGGGATCCCGAGTTCCTCCTTGCATCCGCACGCATCTCCGTGGATGAGAGGGATTGGCGTTCGGCATGCATGGTCTACGATTCCATACTGGGATCCTCGCCGGAGTTCGTGAGGAGGGAGGCCGCATCCGCACATCTCGAGTACGGGGATGTCGCGGGAGCACTCGCCATCCTGTCCTCAGCCGACCGTACCTTCCCTGGAACCATGAGGCTTCTGATCGATGTATACAGACGGTCCGGTGACAGGGAGGAGATGATGGATTGCATCCGTTCGTTCCTGGACAGCGAGTTCTCCACATTCGAGGACCATGTTGGGATCACGGAGATGCTCCTGTCTGACGGGATGATGTCAGAGGCACGTTCCATCCTGGACCGCCTATCACCCATCTATGGGAACGATCCCGACATACTCACCTTGGAATCGAGGTACATGGCCGCATGCGGTGATATGCAGGGTGCCATCTCCGCATCCGCGAAGGCGGTCCATTTCGATCAGAACTGCATCCGTGCGAGGGTTCAGAGGGCACAGCTCTACCACCTGACCGGAAGGGATGACTATGCATCGAAGGAGTGCGACAACATCCTAAGACGTGATCCTGGGAACAGGGATGCCATGTCCCTGTCCAGGGACATCCTCTTCTCCAAGGGCGATCTCGTCGGTGCAGGGGAGATGTGCGACCGTCTCATCTCCGATGATCCAAAGGACACGGATTCCATGATGGTCCTCGCCCGTTGCAGGGCATCCTCCGATGACGTCTCCGGCGCATACGACATCCTCGACAGGTGTCTGAGGGCCGATCCGGAGAGGGAGAACGCCGTCAGGGTGGTCGGGACCATGGTATCCCTCGGTATGGACCGGGAGGCCGTGTCTGCATGCAGGGAGCTGGTGAAGAGGTTCCCGGACGATCCCGACATCCTCCGTCTCAAGGGGAATTCGGAATATGCCCTGGGGGATCACATGGCCGCATCGGTGTCCTTCGCATCTGCGGCGGCAGCTTCTCCGTACAATCCGGATATATGGCATTCCAAGGGGATGGCCGATGAGGCCCGCGGTGATCTGGAATCTGCGGAGACCGCCTATGAGAGGGCTCTGGCCCTGGACACTGGGAATCCGGATCACTGGATCTCCAGGTCAGTGGTCCAGGAGCTCAGGGGCGACTTCCATGGTTGCGTCCAATCACTGAACAGGGCGATCGGGTTGGATCCCGGTTCCGTGTACGCACTTGTACGCAAGGCATCAATTGTCAACGCCCAGGGCCGTTACGGGGAGGCGATGCACCTCCTGGACATGGCACAGGATATCTCCCCGGACGATCTGGATGTTCGGAGGGAGAGGATGTCCATGCAGATGTCCTCCGGTCATCTCGATGACGCCGTGGTCACAGGTGATTCCATCATGTCCAACGGGGGTGATGCATCGGATGCATCGAAACTGTGCCGTTGCCACATCCGTCTGGGGCAGTTCGAGGAGGCGGTTGCCGTCGCGGACACTGTCCTGACCAAGTACCCCGATGATCGGAGGCTCATCGCTGCGAGGGCGGAGGCACAGGCATCGATGGGAACCGGAAAGGATCCTTCGGACGAACAGGTCCCGGAAGGGGACGATCCCGGCTCCAGGCTCTCCACGGAGGATATCTACGTCGTCACCGACGGTGGACCGATGGAGAACACATCCCGCATCGAATCTGAGGATCTATACGGTGCAGGGGAACAGGGAATCCCCAGGAAGCCCGGTCGCACGATAGATTCCGAGGAGGATGCACGTTCATTCCATGAGATGGCCTCATCGCTGTTGTCCGCAGGGGAGGTCAAGGGGGCGATACGCACCATAGACCGTGCCATAGCCCTGGAACCCGAGGATCCCGGTCACCAGTGTCTGAAGGCCAGGGCCGTGATGAGGTCCGGGGATGTCGAGGGTGCCTCCATCATAGTCAACTCCGCATTGAAGGCGAATCCGGACGATCCCGACCTCCATGAGGTCCTGGGTGACATCAGGGTATCCTCAGGGGACCATCGCGGTGCACTCCAGGAGTATGAGGCCGCTACCATGTTCGGAGGCGATTCCGCATCCGTGTACAGAAAGCGCGGTGAGGTCCAGGAACGTATCGGGGACCATGGCCGTGCTGTGGAGAGCTATTCCATAGCCGTCGCCAAGGACCCTTCCGACATGGACACCGCCGAGAGGCTGACGTGTCTGATGATGTCCCGTGGGGACCTGATGGGGGCGGACCATCAGATATCCTCGATGGAGAAGGTCGAATCCGGATCCCCACGCACAATCGTCCTGAGGGCAGAACTCAGTGGTGCACGTCATGATGACGATGCGATCATGGATTCCTACAACCGTTTCAGGGGCTGTTCCAATCCTGGGGCGGATCTCACAGTCCGTATGGTCAAGGTCCTCGAGGGCAGTGGTCACGGGGAAGAGGCACGTGTCCTGATGGGGGCGAAACCCCGTTCATCGGATGCGGACAAATCGGTCAAGAGGTATGCGGAGAAGGTGATGCGCAGAGCTGTGGTCACGAAGACCCCTCTGGACGATCCTGATCTGCTCATGTCCCTGGGATTGGAACCGTCCATGTCCTCCATGGTCTCTGATTATCTGAGCGATATAGGGGAGTATGGCCGCATAGATGTCGGCAGCGAGGAGTTCCGCAGGATGGAGTCCCTGTCCCATGACATCGTCATCAAGATAGATTGGAGGGACCTCGAATCCGAACCGAGGCTTCCGTTGGAGAAGGTGTTCGTCTCCGGCAACTTCAGGGATGCGGATGATGCGAAGAGGTTGGTTGCATACGTTTTCAAGGCGATGCACTGCGACATCGGAAGGAACGCGGATCCCCGTGTGGAGGATCTCTCCATGCGTTTGCCGAAGGGAATGGGTGTCTTCGAGATAATGTCCGAATGCGGTATCGGGGTGTATGAGGCGAGACAGGTCCAGTCCCTGATAATCTGAGGCTCAGTAGTCCCTCATCTCGGACTTCATGAACTCCCTGAGGAGGCATGTGGCGTAGTTCCCCTTGGGCAGGGAGAATCTGAGGGTGTATCCGTCATCCTCCATTCCGAACTTCAGGTCCTTCATGGGGCAGACGATCTCCCTCCTGCTTCCCTTGGATGTGCACCTGGGCAGTCCGGGGATGACGAAGTCCTCCTGCTCCAGCTTCTGCTCTTCGATGACCTTCCTCTCGATCTCACCCATCTCCCCTTCCGCGAGCTGACCCTCGCATCCGAAGAGGGTGATGGTGACGAACGCCCTTCCGGCGCGGACCTGCCTTGTCACCAGGTCCACGTTCTTCGCCGTCGTCAGTATCGGGTTCTCATGGTCGGGTATTCCGTTGGAGTCCGTGGGGATGACCAGGTCACCGATCACGGGCATGTTGAGCGGGAGTCCGGCATCCATCCTCCTGCTGAGCATCTCGTTGAACAGGTATGATTGATAGGCGTGGACGAACATCATCTGGAGGTTGTTCGGCAGGATGGAGATGGCACCGATCCAATCATCGGGGTTGTTGACCAGTACCCCTGCCATCATCTTCTCGTAGCTCATCCTCTCCGGGATACCGTTCATCACAGGTCCCCAGTCCTCGCATCCGACGAGCTCCTTCCTCTTCTCCTGGAGTTCGGGCTCCTCCTCGGGTGTTGTGAACGTGATGTAGGTCCTGACGGCACCCTCTATGTCTCCCCTGACGAGCCTCTCGCCCACGAGATGCGTGACAGGTCTGACCACACCGAACCTCTGGACACCGAAGTAGTTGGGGAATCCTCCGGTCTTCTTGATTGTGGCCACATTCTGCTCCAGCACCGCCGGGATGTCGGATATCGGCATGGTGCAGTCCCTCACACGGATCTCGAACTCGTTGCCGATGAGGTCTCCGATCTGTATGCCGCGGCTTCCCCTGTAGGGGTCGGTGATCTCCACATCCTTCAGGGACACCTTCTCCAGTAGGTCGGGTGTTCCGTAGACGGACATGAGCTGGGATGTGATGGCCCTCTTGTCCTTCGTACCGGCGAATCCGATCCTGTCCCTGGAGATGCCCATGCTGCGGGACATCATCCTGACGAGCCTGTTGGTCTCCCAGTTGCGACAGGTGACCCTGGCTATGGTGTAGTCGCCGTTCTCTTTGGCGCGGGGCGGATCGGAGATCTCCCTTACCACGAAATCCTCGGGTATGGTCTTCAGATGTCCGCCGGTCCCATCGGTGTCGCACAGGTAGTTGTGCATCCCGATACCGGTCTCAGCCGTCTCGCACCTTCTGTACAAGGTATTCACTCTTTTGAAATGCCGGAGTAGTAGTCCGCAACCGCATCGGATGCCTTGGAGATGGCTGCGATGGGGTCCCCTTTCTTGACCTGGACGAAAAGCTGTCTGTCCTCGAGCTCGGGGTGCTTGTCGATGTATCTGACCAGTTCCACGTCCTCATCGTCATAGAGTGCCTTCATGAGGGGGGTGATGAGGGTCAGGTTCGCATCTTTGAACGCGATTGTGACTGTGTTCTCAGTCTTGTCGACAAGGTAGGTCTTCATGGCCCACGCTATGGTGTCTTTATAATAAATGTTGTGGGGATTGTAAAAGAACGTTTGATGAGGTGGGTGTGCACGGCGATGGAGACGGGTGATATGGGTCAATTACCATGGCCTGTCACACCCGATCCCCCGTTGTTCGGACCATGTCCCATCATCGGACCGTGTGCAGCATCTGGCGGGGATGTCTCCATCATGTCCTTTCATTCTGAAAGACCGTCGGAGTCGTGTGCCTGCATCCCGTACATGTCGATGATCTCGGAGTATGTGGTGCACTGTTCCGCGGTCTTGTCGTCCCTGATACGTCCGGTGAACCTCGGGAACCTTATCCCCAGTCCTGAACCTTCCTTGATGACATCCTTCGCGACCGTGTGCACGGGGCTGAGTGTGATCTCCGCCGCGACAACCTCCAGGACGACGTTGGGCTCGAACCACACGTCGGGGACCATCTCGGCATCGAGGATGGAGGGTTTGTTCTCCGTCTTGGTCCCGTCGAGGAGTGCGGGCATGGCATCGAGGAACGCATCATCGAATCCGGTTCCGAGCTTGCACACGGTTCCGAACCTCCCGGTGTCCGGATCGTATGCCGCCATGAGCAGGGCACCGTACCTTCCGGCCCTCTTGCCCATTCCGTAGAAAGCTCCCACAACGGCAAGGTCGAAGGAGTCGGTGAGGGCCTGCTGGTAGTCCTTCTTGTACTTTATCCACAGGAATCCCCTGGATCCGGCGCGGTAGATCGAGTTGTCCGCCACGGACTTGGCCATGATCCCCTCGCATCTGGAGCCTATGGCGCTGGAGAAGAACTCCTCCCCTTCCTCCGGGGATGATACGACCTTCATCGTGGTCATCTGGATGACCTCCCCGATGAT
>JAEDJU010000077.1 GCA_016296195.1 Candidatus Methanomethylophilaceae archaeon
CCACCACCCCTTCCCACGATGATGACATCCACATCCATCCTGTTGAGGAGTTCGATCCCGGCCACGATGGACTGTGCGGCACCCTCTCCCTGCACCAATGCGGGAGCCAACAGGATGTCGGCGGGGAACCTGGAGGCCGATGTCATAATTATATCGTGGATGACCGCACCGGTGGGGGATGTGACCACACCTATCGTCTTCGGATACGGGGGGAGCGGCCTCTTCCTGGACCTGTCGAACAGTCCCTCGGCCTCCAGTTTCCTCTTCAGTTGCTCATAGGCGAGGTAGAGGTCGCCGATCCCGGAACGTCTCATGGTCTCGACTATGAACTGGTAGCTCCCCCTGGGAACGTACATGTCCAATCTTCCGAAGGCGGAGACCTTCATGTTGGCGGTGGGCTCGAAATCTATCCTCCTGCGACTTCCGGCGAACATGGCGCATCTGATCTCGCTGGTGGCATCCTTCAGGGTGAAGTAGTAGTGTCCCGAGGAGGCCTTGGTCAGGTTGGATATCTCGCCGTTGACCCATATGTCGTGCAGACCCGGGTCGGAGCCGAATATCTCCTTCACGCGGGTGTTCAACTGTGTGACTGTCAGGGTCTCGGACATGTGGCCTCCCATGCATCGGTGATATTTGAAGTCGGTTCAGAGCTGCTCCGAGACCAGCCATGATATGTTGGTCCTGATCTTCTGGAGCAGTGTCCTCTCGGAGAACATTTCCCGGGTGTACTCCGTGCATCTCCCCAGATCCTCCTCGAAGGCATCCACCATCTCCTTTCCTACCTCATCCGAGTAGATCATGGCGTTCGCCTCGAAGTTGAGCCTCATGCTCCTGTCGTCGAAGTTCGCTGATCCCACCGAGCACCAATGTCCGTCGACCACCATGGTCTTGGAGTGGACGAATCCGTCATGGTATTCGTACACCCTTATCCCATCATCCATCACCATGCTGGCGTACTTCCTGTTCGCCCAGTACACGAACGGATGGTCGCCCACATCGGGGATGATGATCCTCACGTCGACTCCGCGCATGGCGGCGGCCCTCAAGGCCATGATGAACGCATCCCCCGGTCCGAAGTAGGGTGTGTGGATGAGGATGCTCTCCTTCGCCTGGTTGATCATCTGCATGTACTGGAAGGCGATCCCGTTCTTCGTCTCCATGTCGGGACCTCCGGACACGATCTGGACTGGGACATCCCCATCGAACGTCGAATCGGAGTAGTATCTGGGGTCCACCAGTATGTTCTCCTTGGACGCATACTTCCAATCGAGTCCGAACCTGACGCACAGGGAGTTGACGGCCGATCCCCTGATCCTGACCGCGGAATCCCTCCAATGGCCGAACTCCCCCTGACCGAGGTACTCCACACCGATGTTGAATCCGCCTATGTACCCGATATCACCGTCTATGACGGCGAGTTTTCTGTGGTTCCTGTTGTTCTTCTTCGGACTCAGCAGGCAGGTGGCCATGGTGTGGAACATACAGAGTTTCCCTCCGGCCTCCTTGAACCTCTTCTTCTCGGATACGCCGGTGTTGAATCCTATCGCATCCACGAGGAGTCTGACCTCCACGCCCTCCCTGGCCTTCTCGGTGAGGATGTCCATGATCTCGTTTCCGAGGGCATCCTTCCTGATGATGTAGTATTCCACATGGATGAACCTCTTGGCGTTCCTCAGGTCCTCTTTGAAATCGGAGAATTTGACGTTACCGTCCGTGTACAGGTCCACTCTGTTATCTGCGGAGAAGAACAAACCTCCGGCGGAGTTGATGCTCTTCGCCATCCTGGAATCTTCTTGAGAGCCGTTGTATTCATCTATGGCGTCCACACCTTTCTGTGACATCTCCTCGACTATGGCATCGGTGGTCCCCTTGGGACGGAACGCATATCTTGAGTAGAACGACTGACCGAAGAACAGGTACAGTACGAAACCGACTATCGGTAGGAACACCAGCACGATGATCCAGAACAGCGCCCTGCTTGGGTTGTTCCTCTCCAGCACGAACAGGGCCAGTATCAGCACCAGGTCCATGATGTATATCGCCTGGACGAGGTTGTTGACTATGAGGTCCAGAATCATATGACTTCGACTCCTTCTGTCTATATCAACGATTTGAGACGTTGTCCTTTTCTTCAGAGATTTTAAGACATCGCCCGCTTTGAGGTCATGCATGAACATGGACGATCTGAAGTCCAGGATGTCATCTGACTCCCTACAGTACGCGGAACGCGTCATGGATATGTACAACGCACCATTCGCCCGTGAGATGGGTCTGGAGATTAAGAGCATCTCTCTCGACAGGGTAGAATGCTATCTGGACCTCCGTCCGGAGATGATGAACAGCATGGGCAGAGGACACGGAGGTGCCGTCTACACCCTGTTCGACCACACGTTCGCCATATTGTCCAATCTGGTCCATGATTGCACAGGCCAGAACACCAGCATATCGTTCTATCGTCCGGCACAGGGCAGGCTCACGGCGGTCGCCGTCCCCATCAACAGGTCCAGGTCCCTTGAGGTTTACGATGTGAGGATAACGAACGAGGAAGGCAAGCTCGTCGCATCCGGAGTCTGCACCGCTTTCGTCATCAGGAGAGATCCATGAGCGACAGGTACTGTCCGTTCTGTGGTGAACTCGTACCGTCCACCTCGGTCACCTGTCCTAAATGCTACTGTAAGATCCCGGCGGAACCCGATGTTCCCAAGGAGGAGAGACGCAGGGAGAGGCAGAGGGACACACCTGTTGGCGAGAGGCCAAAGCATGGATACAACAAGACCTTGGCCCTGGCGCTAGCCGTGGTTCCGGGTTTCTTCGGTGTCCTCGGACTCGGTCAGATATACAGGAACTACAGGAACACCGGAGGATACTTCATCCTGCTGTTGGGGCTGCTGCTGTTCACCGGTGCGATGTTGCTGCTGACGAGCCATACGCACGGAGCATTCATGAACATACTGACGACCGTCGGGGCCTTCCCGCTGATGCTCCTGTACGCGTTCGTGTTCATCGGTTCCGTCATCGACGTCCTGCTGAATTCCGTGTTCAGGATGGAAGTCGGCAGTTTCAGGCACTGACATGACCAAGGTCCGTTACGTGGATCGGACCGATAAAACTACTTCCCACTTCCTTTTCAGAAGAATCCGTTGCGTCTGAGGACACACATCATCGATGCGGACATCTGTGCCAGATCCAAAGCCGTCCGGCCTTCACCCACTCCAGCGGGATCGTCAGGACACATCCTGGAATAGGCATATGGGATCGCGTACTCCCCCTCCGGAGGATTCCTC
Source organism: Candidatus Methanomethylophilaceae archaeon (assembly GCA_016296195.1). Classification (GTDB taxonomy): domain Archaea; phylum Thermoplasmatota; class Thermoplasmata; order Methanomassiliicoccales; family Methanomethylophilaceae; genus Methanoprimaticola. The sequence continues at coordinate 3,285 of JAEDJU010000077.1, forward strand.
AGGTCCCTGTCCAATCTCACGGAATAGGATGGGAGAAGGGTGAGCTCACCTGTGGTGTCCCAGGGTTCGAAACAGAGGAACCTTCCGAAAGTGAGGTTCACGTCGAATGATGTGCATTCCTTACCGAAAACGGCATCCTGCAACCCCTTAACGACGATCTCCTCGGGATCCCCCATGTAGAGTCCCTCCGGTTCTATACCGTACACGGTAGCCAGATGGTCCAGACCCTCCTTGCCGAGGTCCCTCGGATCCAAGGCGATCCTTCCATAGTACACGGTTTCGAAGTCGCTTCCATCGGAGAACATCCTGCATACCGCCACCTCGGCCACGGTGTCCTTGGGCATTCCGTCGTTCCCGGTGGAGGCTATCTCAACGATGTACACGTCGTCCATGACACCTGCATTGCGGAACGGGTATTGAATCGTTCACAATAACAGAATAATGTTTCTAACAATTATTTCATCTATTACAAACAAGGATTCAACTACCCCTTCCACATTGGGAACAGCATGAAGCGCGCGAAGACCATCGATGAGATCTACGAGGAGGTCCGGGATTACGATCTGGTCCTGACGGCTGATGCCGCCCTTGCCACAGCGTTGAACGCCCGTATCGACAGGCCCGTCGTTGGTTTTTTCGCGGTGACACCGAAACAGGTGGCCGAGTTGGAAGCGGTCAATGTGATCGGGGATTCCGTACAGAGGGAACTCAACACCCTCCGGAAGATCTCCGAGATGACCAACATCCCATTCAAGTTCGTCCACGGTGAGGTTGAGAACATCAAGGACATCAGGAAATACACATTCCAGGTGAAGGAGAACCTCCACACCGGTAAGGCGAGGGAGATCTACGACATCTACGATTCGATGCCCACCCAGATGGCTGTCATGTCCAGATTCGATGCGGATTCATCACCTTTCTTCAGAGGGAAGAAGGTCGCCGTGATCGGTGTGGACTTCTTCAACAGTCTTGATAAGAATCTCAACAGTGCCGATTTCCACGAGGTCGACCTTTTCAAGAAGGGCGAGGGTTTCGAGATCGAGAGGATCCATCAGGTCGGAAACGACCGTCAGATTGCCAACAACGTAGTCGATCTCATAGATCCGGAGAATCCCAACGATTACGCGATTGTCCTGAGTCTGGGATCGCCGATCACCGATGCCGTACGTTCTGCCCTGTACAGGAAGGGCATACCCTTCGTTAACAGCCTCAACGTCAAGGACCTTACCCAGATCAGAGATTACATCCAATTCCTGCAGCTTTCACTGAGTTTCCGTACCATACGTGTCAGGCATGTAAGGGAACTCCTGTCCAACTACAATGTGAGGATCCGTTCCCGTAGCGATGATTATCTTTTCTCCGACCTGTCCCCCGATTCGTTCTCCGAACGTGGTCTGGATTTCTTCATGATGATGGCGGGTATACGTGACCATACATTCCGTGAAGTGGCCGACCTGCTTGGCAACCCCGGCCTGCCTCAGATCAGGTTGCTCCTCTCAGATATGGGCCTGTCCGACAGGAAGGTCACATCAGGTGCCGTCAACGAACTGGCCTATGCGGTGAACTATGTCAACGACCTGCGTCATAACCAGGAGGTCCCGGATAACGAGAGGGAAGGGGTCCTTGTTACGGATTGCAACAACTCCGTCTACATCGACCGTCCCATCGTATTCTATCTCGGTCTGGGTCAGGATTGGAACACTCCGGTCAGATCCAAACCGTACATAGACCAGGAGCAGGAGTCCGACAACAATGCGCTCCGTCTTCAGGTTCTCCTCCAACAGGGTTCCACCCGTATGTATTTCGTCAATGTCACAAAGAACGGTCTTCCAGCACGCCCATCCTCAATGTTCGATGTGATCTACGGAAGGGAGATCGCAACCTTCGAGGACCTCAGCCAGGACATAGTCCGTGGACGCTGGGTGCCAGAGAATGCTCCCAGGACCATCGAACGCGGATCCTCGGGATTGGAGGATACAGGCATAGGGAGGCACCCCTTCTCCAAGAGCTCTTTCAACACCTACTACAGATGTCCGAGGGCGTACATGTTCAGTTGCCTCGTATCCACCCCGGATCAGAAGCACACGGAGTTCGGAAACCTCATCCATGAGTTCGCCGAGATGTACTTCTGTCACAGGGGTGTGGTCGATAAGGACGATCTGGATGAGTTCATAGGGAGGATCTTCGATAGATATGCCGGGCTTTCCTCACCGCTTCTGATCGATATGGACCGTGGTCGCATCAAGCGTGCGATGTCGAATGTAATGGCTTACATCGACCGTTATGCACCGGAATCACCCATCTTGGACAGAAAACTTGATGACACCCATAGGAACAGGATAATGTCGGCATCTGGCCTGGATATGACCAGCACCATGTGCGAGACCGATCATGATGCACCCGGTTATCCGATGCACGGAAAGTACGACCTCTCTTATGGAGGTGGCATAACGGATTACAAGACGGGCAGACAGAAGGACCTCAAGACCATAGCGAGATCCATGCTGTTGGATCCCAGGAACGATGATCCAGAGTTCCAGCCGTTGTTCTACCTGGCCATAGCCATGATGGAGGGAGGGAGCATGTCATCGTTCAACCAGTTCTATGCCATGGGCAACGATGTACGTTCCTTGGATCCCAATTTCGATATCTCGGAGAACATCAGATCCATCGAACTCTTCAGAGGGAGCACAATCGAGTGCCTTTTCGCAAGCACCCATGTGAGGATGCATCTGTCGGAGGACCTGTCGGCATCGTATAGAGAGAACGTCGATGTCATCATGGGTGTGTTGGAGGAGATGGGAGGTCCCGATCCCGCCACCTGGTCCTCAGATGAGAACATGCTTTCCGCCATCCTGGACGCATGCGGGATGAAGGTCAACAAGACGAACCTTAAAACAGTGCGTTCTGCCGTGAACAAGGTGGTGAAGTGCATCTCCGGAGGGTGCATCCTCACACCCGGATCCCTGGAGATCCCATCGGTCCATGCGTTGGAGTTCGCAGATACATTGGCGGAGAAGCACAGAGAGATGCTGGAACAGCGTCGGACCGATTTCC
>JAEDJU010000078.1 GCA_016296195.1 Candidatus Methanomethylophilaceae archaeon
TGCCGGGCTTGTATCCGCATGCGAGGATGACCTCCTCGATACCGGCACGTGCCAGGGACCTGATGAGATACCAGATGCAGGGCTTGTCCACGACCGAGAGGATCGGCTTGGGTTTGGTCTCCGTGAGCGGCATGAGCCTAGTACCCTTTCCACCGACCATCACGACTGCCTGACGAACCTTCATATCAACATCCTCCTGTGAAGTTCCTGACCCTGACGACGTTTATACCCATCGGGACGCCCAGGGATTCCGATACCGGCCTGCATTTGGAACGGAGCACATGGGCGACCGGAACACCCAGGTCCTCATCTGAAAGCGATTCGTAATTGGCCATACCCTTGGCTATGACCAGACATGCTCCTGCGATCTCCTTCCTCAGATCGTCCGGGACATCGGGCCAATCGATGCCCACGTAATACTTCCCTGTGGTCATCAGTGCATCGAGGTCTCCATCGAGACCGGTCCTGACCGCATCCTCCGTCGTCACATCGTTGAGAATTGGTTCACCGCGAACCACCCCAACGACCCTCTTCCCCCTGGAACGAAGGTACCTGATCAGGATGCGGTCGAGCTGGGACTCACCGCAGTTATCGAAGATGTAGACGACACCCCCATCCCTGCGGAGACATTCCTCGATGACATCGGAATCGTCGCATCCTATGCCCTGGGCCACTAGATCGTCGAACATATGCTCGAACTCCGAAGGATCGTCGATCGCGATTCCGGATCCGAAATCCATTATGTTCCCCACCACCGAGACCATCAGGGCGGCCCTGAGCTTGTCATCCGATGAATCGACCATGGCCTGTGCGATTGGCATGAACCTCTCGGCGACCGAATCAGCCTCCACCTTCAGATCATGATACGGATCCCTGCTTCCGAGACAGGAGTAGCAGGTTCTGTGGACCTCCGTCGCCACATCGACCGATTTCCTCTCAGCCCCTATCTCCGAGGCGAAGGTCTTCAGGGATGATTCGACGATATGGTAGTCATCGGTCCCTTCAATCAGCCTGGATTGGAAGAGAACACGCTTCATCAGACACGGTATGCAGTCGGCTTCTATCTTCATCTGAGCACCGGGTTTATAACGGGAACAGGGCCCGAACACTAATAAAGAAGGGATACTGTGTCTTTTTATATAAGAAACCGCATCGCTCAAACATGGCAACTGACAAAATATGCTCTTCATGTGGTAAGAGACTCGTCGGTCACGGCAACACCTTCTTCAAGTGCCCCAAGTGCGGCGAGTACGAGATCGGCAGGTGCGACCAGTGCCGCGACCAGGGCGTAGCTTACGAGTGCAAGAAATGCGGATTCATGGGACCGTGAGGGTTTAAGATGGGACAGATTGTCGCAGGATACGACCTCATGCCCGAGAGCACCGATGTTGATCTCAACGGGGTCATCGAGCAGCTCCCCAACGTTCTGCCCACCGGCGTCGAGCTCCTGAAGGACGACGTCAAGATCGCACCTGTCGCATTCGGCCTCATGAAGGTCTGCGCAGGATTCCTCATCGACGACTCCAACGAGGAGGCCGGAAGCCAGCTCGAGGCTGCTCTCCGCTCCATCCCCGGAATCGAGAACGTCGAGTGCGTTTCTTCAACCGTTTACTGATCCAATCGGGGGAAACCCCGACTTACCCTTTTACTACCTTCTCCAATAGCTTGGATATGACGTTGGGCATGCATGCCATTATCATGTCGCGCTCCCCGTCACGGAACACGAACCTCAGAATGAACAGGCTGTGGACACCCAGGAGGACAACACCTGCGAATATCATCACCATCCATGAATCCGGCAGATGGATGACCGCTGATATCACCGAGTAGACAATCCACAGGACCACCGCCACGAGATATCCCGTCATCATCGACCTCAGGATCTGGTGACCATCCATGCCGCTAACCTTTTCGGCATACCATGTGTTGAATACGACATTCTTGAGGATCATCGTCAGTGCCCAAACGGCCATCACTCCCTCCAATCCGAGGTCCGTGAACTCCATCACCGCCACGGCGAGTACCACGTTGAGGGCACCGAACATGAAGGTCATCAGACCTGGAACCTTGATTTTCAGATGGACCATCGTGAGGGGATATGAGGGCGTTATGGAACCGATGCACAACATCGCCACCATGGCGATGAGAACCGTTTCCGAGAGGGATGTGTACTCCGGACCCACCCATAGCGTGAGGATCTGATCGGAGAATACTGCGAGGAAGGCTATGGGCATGGCCATGACAACCCCCACGACCTTCACCGCAAGGATGACCATGCGGTTCATGTCCTCGATACGGCCCTCGGAATAGAGCCTGTAAACAGTCGGAGTGAAGACGGTAGCCAAAGTGTCCATCAATGCGGATACCGCACTCACGACCATCACCATCACTCCGAACAGACCTCCTTGCTCCGCACCCATGAGCACGTTCACAAGGAGCAGAGATGCCTGGATGAACAGGAGATTTCCCAGAGAGTTGACGAGAGCCCATCCGCTCACCGAGGTCATCTCCCTGAAACGGGCACGGTCGAACAGACCCCTCCCGATCCAGATCTCCGGACTTATCCGATGGGCCACGACGACGGACAGGATGAGATATACCATGGATGCCAGAAGATACGCCAAGCCCACGTATGAGACGGATACCCGCGCGAATGTGAAGAACAGTATGATGAATACTACTTGGAGGACCACCTGAATGGTCTTGATCACATTGGTAAGATCGATCCTGTTCTTCGAGTAGATCGCGGTGATGAAGTTGTTGCTCCAGACATTGACCAGGACGGATGCCAGTATGAGAACGAATAGCGCCTGGACGGACTGGACTGTGTTCGTGGATATGTCAAACACAGACGGGGATATCGCCGATATCAAGAGCACGACGGGGATGGCACACAGAACTATGACGGAGAACCCGCGGACCGCCGTGTTGAACGTCATGCGTGCGGCCTCCGTATCCGAATTGACCTCTATGGTGATGTAGCGGGAGACGGTGGACGAGAGGGAATCCGACAGGAGGACCACGTAACTCGTCACAGATGTGGCCACAGGGATGATTGCATATGCCGCTACACCCAATGTATCGAGGTAATACGGCACCAACAAAAGCCCCAAGGCGAAATTTGCCAGCATGAAGACAAGGTTGGAGATGATGTTCGGCAACATCCTGCGAGATGCATCGGAATTGGACATGGTCTCGGTCATACCACACCTCAGATGCGATAGGCACACGCATATGTACCCAGCATGGAACCATAGTATACGTAGACGACAGAACCTGCAATCAGATTGTCGGAGAGTTGGACCCCGATGGAGCCAGAGCCCTTATGTCCCTCGATGATGTCGAAGAAGACTGAATCGTAAGATATGTTCGAGATGAACACCTTGATTATATTGGAGTGACCGGTCTGCATGTCACTGGGAGGGAATCTTCCACCGAATATGCATATCTGGCCGGTTCCGCCCGCATACCTGCAGACGGACACGCTGTTGTAGCCCTCTGACTCATAACCTATGAATAGGGAATCGGGGACGTCCGATCTCACACCGTAGTTGCAGTTGTCATAGAACATGTTCAGGGCATCGCCGATGTACCTGTCGGCGGATGGGTCGGACCCTCTCCTATCGGATTTGGACGTGCCTATACCTCCGCTGACCCCCAGGAACCTGTCTCCAGGGTCGGTGTCGTACTCCTCGACGGGATTCTCCGAAGAGCGTGGATGGGCCACATAACGTCCGAAAGTGGAACCGGACCAATAGACCGAGCCCCCTAAGGCGAGCCAGTCCTCCAGAAGCTCCGAATCACCGTAGATTGTGTCTGGAAGAACCCCGGAAAGGAAGAGGAGTGCGTGACCAGAGGCATCCTTGGATTCCAAATCGCCGGAAAGCACCTCTGCAACCTCTGCAGCATCGACAATCCTGTACATCATGAAGTTGTATATCCTGAACTCATCCTCGAAGCATCTGATCGTATGATCGAGGTACGAATCCTCCAGATAGGAACCGTATGTCACATCCCTGTAGATCAGGAACTCACGGGGCGATGAGTTGACCTCACTGTAGGAGGACATCACCAGGTAGTCTATCGAGTAGTTGGTATCCATCACCAGACCGTAGCCATCAGAATCGAGGATGAGTTCCGAATCGGAACGGTAGACGTCGGTGTACACCGTGACCTCCCCGATCAAAAGGATAGCTACCACCGCGACGATCGCCATATACCAAACCTTTCCCTTCACGATATGACCTCCTTGCGGTATCTCACCATGGAGATGATGAACGAGGCCATGACGACCATGATCACCAGCTGCACACACCAGCGGGAGGTATCGTAGAGTTCTATCCTGCCCACCGACGATAGTGTGAACGAGGTCAGATTGTCCAACACCCAGTCCAACGGGATGAGATCGGTGTAACATGCCAATGGCAGGAGCAACGAGAAGTTATGACTCAGGAGAAGATAGACCAGACTGAGTACCGAAAGCAGCATGGACCATCTCATCATGCGCCTGCCATCCATCACCGAGACCATCAGGGCCATCAGCAGGATGAGTGGCTCGTAATAACACTGCTGGGAGACAGGCCATATGAATACCACCGCGAACATCAGAGCGGAACATGATATCAGGTCCGTCCAGCTCTGCCTATCAGACCGCCAGAAAGCGTAGGCCAGGATGAATGCGAAGGATATTATCAGGGGCTGCATCCATATGAACACCTGTGATCCGAACGTCACGATGGTCCTGAACACATGACTCAGGAATCCGCCGTAGACATCAGCGGCCGTCCCCACACGTCCAGTCAACGCGATGAACGATGTGACGAACTCCCCCGATGCGATGACCGGAGCGTACAATATCAGGAAACCTACCAGGAATCCGAACATCGACATGACCACGTTCCTGATCCCTTCCCTTCTATCCAAACCTCTGAAGAACACGAAAATGACCAACAGAGGCAGTATATACGCTGGGAAAGGCTTGGTCATGAGGGCCAGGAGAAACATCGATCCTGCGAGGAAGAAGCTCTTCCTATACAGGAGGTAGAAGCATATCACCAGGAACAAAACCTCCAGGTTGTCGAATATCACATAAGCGGCAGAGGAGTAGATTGTTAACGGTGATAGGAACCAGATAGCCGTACCGATAGCCGCCTTCCTCCCGTCTCCGGTGACCTCCAAGAGGAGTTTACGGATCAGAACCGCGACTACCAGGTCCACCAGGATGAGGAACGCCTTCAGAACGATCGCGAACTCGGGCGTTATCATCATGGAGTTGTAATAGCTGACCTTGAAACCATCGAGGAATACCAGTTCGTCGAACTGATTCCCGAAAGAGCCTATCCCGGAGATAACGGACAGGTCTGTCAGAAATGCCATGACATACCCCCACACTGGATTGTAGTAGTAATCATGACGGTCGTACAGTGTGGACCCGGCGATCACCGCCTCGGCGAAACGAGACCAGGAACCGGAATCGTTGGGATACGTGAAGAAGATGGAGACCACGATACGAGATACCAGTCCGATGACGATAATCCAGAAAATATAGGATCTGAGTGTGGAACGGAGACTTATTTCGGAAATCTTCATCAAAACCGACCCCATGGGCCGGTCTTCCCATCCCAGATCTTCCTTGTGAATGGGAGGAGTATCAGGTAGTAGAGAGTCTTGGACATGGAGAAGACACGCATCTCCATCGTCCTGTCATCTATCTCCCTGAGGAACTCATGGGCTATGGAACCGGAATAGACCCTTTTGTATTCTTTATACCCGACGAAAGCCATCTGACGCATCAAACGCTCCAACATGCGTCTTCTGAAACCATCATATTGGTCCGGACATCTCTCCCGGACGAACTCGGACATCCTGCGGGCGGTGTTCTCGATAGATTCCGCCTCAGCACCCCTGTGTGCCTGCGTGGCCGAACCGCCCAGCTTGTAGTACACATAGAGAGGCTTGCCGTAGTAGACGACCCTGTCCGATACGACTAGGGAGCGGATCGTCTGCTCGATATCCTCAGCCGCACCATGGTTGTAAAAGAAGGCATCGCCTGATTCGAAGATCGATGCCCTTTGGATACGGGACCAGGAATACACTGGAAGCTCTGAGAACCTCCCCACGGCGGAATGACCGTCGTAGACCTCGATCCCATAATCGCGATCCTCTATCTCAGGAACTATGGGGTCACATTCCTGGAAATGATTGCAGAAGACCATGTCCGCATCATTCTCATCCATTATACGGATG
>JAEDJU010000001.1 GCA_016296195.1 Candidatus Methanomethylophilaceae archaeon
ATGACACATAATTACAAAACAAATATATTCCGTACGAAAAATACACCCATGATATATGCCAAATGCGGGAAATCAGGTTCCAAGGAATGTACAAATACCAAACACAAGACTATGAAAACTACCCATCGCTAATTACACACCGTCGGTAAACTCCCAAATAAACAACCATCAGCCAACCCCTTTAACGATATGCTGTTTCTAAATCATGGTGTTAAGACAATCGTTATAACACCGATTAACATTCCCGCAACCATGACAAAACCAATGATCAACGAAGGCGACTTCAAGCTCCAGGAAAGTCTTGGAAAGATCAAACATGTAGTCATCGTCCTCAGCGGAAAGGGCGGTGTCGGAAAGTCCACCGTATCATCCAACATAGCCATCACCATGGCCCAGAAGGGTCTCCAGGTCGGACTCATGGATATCGACATCACCGGACCCAACATCCCCAAGATGTTCGGTATCGAGGACGAACAGATCATGGTCAACGACAACAGGAAGCTCATGCCCGTGATCGTCCCCCCGTCCATGAAGGTCATGTCCATGGCATTCCTCCTCCCCAGCAAGGACGCACCCGTCATCTGGAGGGGTCCCGTCAAGATGAGCGCCATCAGGCAGTTCCTCGAGGACGTGGAATGGGGAGACCTGGATTATCTCGTGATCGACATGCCTCCGGGAACCGGTGACGAGGCAATATCCATCATGCAGCTGATCCCCAAGGCGGACGGTGTCGTCATCGTCACCACCCCCCAGGACGTATCCCTCCTGGATTCCAGGAAGTCCATCACCTTCGCCGCGGAGTCCCAGATACCCATCATCGGTATCGTGGAGAACATGAGCGGATTCGTCTGCCCCCACTGCGGAGAGGTCACCGACATCTTCAAGTCCGGAGGAGGTCTCGAGACCGCCACCGAGTTTGACATCCAGTTCCTGGGACGTGTTCCCATCGAACCCGCCATCGTCCTCTCCGGCGACAGCGGTATGCCCGTGGTCATCAGCCACCCCGACAGCGCATCCGCGAAGGCGTTCGAAGAGATCACCGACAAGGTCCTCAGGACGGTGGGATGAATGCTGATCGGAGTCCTCTCGGACGGTCCCGAACTGGATTCGGAGGTCAGCGAGGACTTCGGTCACGCACCCTATTTCCTGATGGTGGATTCGGAGACCATGGATTATACCGTCGTAGATAACGAATTCACCGAGGCCGAGGGTGCAGGAATGCTCGTGGCCAAGGCCATAGTCGGATTGGGCGTGGATGCGGTGATCGTGGGCGGTATCGGATCCCACGGTTACGACATACTCGCCGGCGCAGGCATAGACGTATCCATGGACGAGGAAGGTTCCGTGGAGAGCTGTGTCACCGACTATGTCAGAAGATACGAGCGCAGAAAGAAATTCGAGGCTATGGGGAAGGATTAAACTCCTCTCTCATTGCCCCAGATGACCTTGTGAAGCTGTAACAGGACCCTTACATCAAGACCGGACGCGACCACCTTCTCCGCGATCGGCCTTATCTCCAGACCTCCGACCGGGGAGAATATCACCTCGGTATCGGGAGAATACCTTCTCACCACATCCACGGCGAAATCGTAATCGCCCTCATCCGCCAGAACGAACTTGAGCTGGTCCTTCGGCCTCAACAGTGCCAGATTCTCCCAGCGCATCCTGTCGGTCATCCCCGACGAGGGACATTTTATGTCCATGCTCACCAGGATGTCGTCATCATCTGGCAGGGATCCGATGTCCACGGAACCGTTGGTCTCTATGGTCACGTGCTTCCCGGCATCCAGAAGTGCGTTCAAAAGGACATGGAAATCCTTCTGGATCATGGGTTCCCCTCCGGTTATGCACACGTGTCTGCAATCCCCGGTACCGGAAACGATCTCCTCGATGGACATATCCTTCCCGCCGTCGAAGGAGTACTTGGTGTCGCACCAGGAACAATCCAGGTTGCATCCGACCGTACGTATGAAGTGTGTGGGTACACCGATCAGCTTTCCCTCCCCCTGGAGGGAGGTGAACGACTCGCAGATCTGCATATGGGATCACTCGTACTCGATCTCGTCCTTATAGCCGGCCTCTTTGAATCCGGCGAGTCTGAGCTGGCATGAATCACACCTTCCGCAGGCCTTCTCCCCGCCCTCGTAACAGGACCAGGTCAGGTGCAGAGGCGCCCCCAGCTTCTTACCCAGGCGGACGATGTCGGCCTTGCTGCTGTGCAGGATCGGTGTACAGATCCTGATCGGATGACCTTCGACACCCGCTTTAGTTCCCACGGCAATCATCTTCTCGAATGCCTCGAAGAACTCGGGCCTGCAATCCGGATATCCGGAATAGTCCACGACGTTCGCCCCTATGTATATGCGATCCGCATCCACGGATTCGCACAGTCCCGCCGCAACGGACATCATGATGATGTTCCTGGCGGGAACGTACGTCACGGGTATGTCCTGACCCATCTGGGACTCGTCGCGGTTCTCCGGAACGTCGATCTCCGGCCTGGTGAGTGCGGATCTGAACATACTGAGATCGATGTCGACGATCACATGCTTAACATTGAAGAACTTGGCCACGTTCGCGGCGGAGACGAGTTCCTTCGTGTGTCTCTGACCGTACCTGAAACTGAGCGCGGTCACATCGCACCCGTCCGCGATGGCCTGTGCCAGCGTGGTGGTGGAATCCAATCCTCCGGAGAGGAGTACCACTGCATTCACCATCAGAGCCTCACCTCGTACCATGCGGTCTGACCGCGTTCCTCGTCCAATCCGACCGCGACGGATCTGACGTTCGGAGGGAACTCCACCTCGTTCACGAGTCTGTTGACCATGTGGCGCGTCATCTCCTCCGCGGTGGTGTTGGTCACATCCAGGATGACAACGTCCATCAACGGGAACACGTACCTCTTGCCACAGGTCATGGCTTCGACGGAATCGTCGGTGATGGTGATCCTGACATCGGGCGAATCCCCGGGGAGTATGGTCCTGTGATCGAACTCGTCCACGAACGCCTTCAGTTTCTTCTTGAGGACCACGAAGTCCATGACCATCCCGTCCTCTCCGATGTCCCCCTCCAACCTCAGACGGAGGATGTAGGAGTGTCCGTGCAGTCTGGAACATTTCTCGTGTCTGGGTATGAAGTGGCAAGCGGAGAACCTAATCCCAGAGTGTCCTCCATCAATCTCGAGTATCATACGATCTTCTCCGTTAGCTTCATGGCAAGGGCGATCGAATCCACATAGTCGGTCTTGGCCCTTGACGTGTCGACGAACACCTTGTCCGTATTTATCACGGGTGCACCCAACGCCTTGGCTCCGGCGATGAAATGCAACGCCCTGAATATGATATTGCCCGATATACCATCGGGCGCGATGATGAAGTCCGCCTCCTTCACGGCGTCCTCCAGCAGGATCTGCGCATCGTACGCGTCGTATCCTTCCGAACGGAGTTTAGGGATCATCGAACGCGCATCCCTGATGGTGCGGTCCACCTGATCGTTCCTTCCCATATCGTCCTCCCTTCCACCGGACATCACGGCTATCCTGTTGCCTAGACCCAGGGCCTTGAGCAACGGCATGCTCTTCCTGACGATGTCCAGTTTCTGTTCCTCCGTCCAGCCCTCGTCAATCCCCACCGGGGCCATGCAGAACATCCTGCCCCCGGCCGGTTCCATGATGACGACGCGTTCCAGTTCCTCGAGACCCAGCGCCTTCTTCAGAAGGGGCAGCACGACAGAGGATGACATGTTCCCCCTGAGAGCCGCATCTATGGTCCCGTCGGCAAGGTCGTTGACCAGAGCCTCCGGATCGTCGTATACGATGACGTTACCCGGGAACCTGGCGGCATCCCTCTCCACGGATGCCCTGTCCTTACCCGCACCTATGCCCACCCTCACATCGGGCAGTTCGGCATTGATGATGTCCTCGGAACCTGTCATGACCATACCGAACATCCTGCCGTTAATAAGGATTGAGGAACCACGTCCTAAACATCATGGTACGATCTGGTCGAAAACGTAATCGTCCCATTCCCTGAGGCCCAACGCCACCTCCAATTCGGGAGGTGTCAACATGGGGCGGTCGTATCTCACGGCGTCGTCCATGGCGATCCTCGGGCATGCGGTGCACACGTATGCGTCCACACGGTAATGTATCAGATTCTGAGGCGACAGTTCGTTGAGATAGACCTTGTACGCTATACGTCCGGCAGCATGGATCTTCTCTATGAGTTCGTCGGCCAACGCGTTGCGGTTCTGTCCCACCTTGCTGCATACTATCACGAGGAAGGACCTGGCCTCCTGTCCTCCGACGATCGCGGCGAACCTCCTGCGGAGGATGCGGTCGCGGAGGTCATCCACGGATCTGAGTTCACCTGTCACAGGATTGAAGACCTTGATCGGTTTCCCGACACCGAACGCCGCGGCGAGGGGATGGAAATCCCCTTCTCCGATGTAGAGGAATTCATCCACATCATCCGACACGGCATAAGCGGAAGTACAGTTGCATCCAAGGACCTGTCCGGCGTACATGATCCTGTCATCCCCTTTGCCTACGTGTGCCTCCTTGCCCGCTTCGCGGAGGATGTCGCAGGCCTGCGGTATGCAGGAGAGATACTGTACGGTGGCGAGGATGCCTATCCTGTCCCCGAGCTCCGGGATGACCGCACGGAGCTTGTCACCGATGTCCAACTCCATGACCGCCTCGATGTACAGGACATCGGGATCGTCACCCTGCGACGGGATCGGGGAGTGACCGAAATGGACGAGAGCATCGGCTATGTCCTTGTAATGTGTGAAAAGGTCACAGGCGCCGTAACAGGGGTCGCCTAACATGACGTAATGGGCCTCGGTATCCCGAGATAAGAAATCTATGATCTCAGTTGCCCGGAGCTTGAGACCCTCGGGCAACTGAAGTGCGACAGAGGCGAAGCCCCTGTCGCGGACCCATGCAGCAATGTAATGAAGTTTGAGATCAAACATTTACATTACGAGCTCTTTTCCCTTCTCAACATCGATGTAGCAGGGTGTGGGGTACTTCATGGAAGCCTTCCACAGTGCGAGCTTTGCGGTGTTGAAGACCTGGGGGGTGCAAGAGACGGTCATGATGACCTGGTTGCACTCGAGCCTTGCTGCGGTACCGACATTCTTTCCGAATGCGCTTCTCATTCCGCTGGAGACACGGTCCGCTCCTGCTCCGGTAGCGAGCTTGTTCTCCCTGAGAACGATGTGGGGGTAGACCCTGACCTTCATGTGGTAGTTGGCGACTCCTGCCTCCTTGGAGAGGACCCTGTTGGCTGCGATACGGCCGGCCTCGAGGGAGGTGTGCCTGATCTGAACGCGGTTCTTTACCTTGAGGGAGAGGGTGACGGGGAACTCATCCTTGAGGTTTCCCATGTCGAACTGCTGAATCCTGCTGTTGGGAACTCCACCCATGAACTTCCTGCGGGTGTATGCCATTCCCTTGACCTGTCTGTACATTACTGCGGGCTTTCTTGCCATTGATACCACCTTTATAGGTAATAGTTGCGAAGTCTGACAATCCGGAATCTATATTAATAGATTGCCATGGATCGACGCTTCATGTATGGGTCGGTTGAATTGTAACGGACATATAACCATTTCGGGCATCCGGACGGTTTTTCCGAATGCCAGGACATCGGCGTCCGGATGCGGTGCATGCGACGTACCGGTATCGTATACGACTCTGGCACATCCCCTGTCATGTCGATGGTATCCTTCCCGATAAAAGATTTCTTTAACCACAACGCATACACCCACTCACGGAAGAGTCCGTAAGGTGCACAGATGAGGAGTTTCACAGTCAACGTAGTCCCCGGGTCGGAGGGCGGGAGGATCCCCGTCGGATTGGCCGGCCAGATAATGATCGATATCCAGCAGCTGCTCTCGGACATAGGCGAGTACCTTATCAGAAGGGAGCTGGGTGTGCAGAACCTCCTCCATCCCGAGATCCTGTCCAGGTTCGTGCTCTATATCGACGGGAACGGTGGCATGAGCATAGGATCGTCCACCGAGCAGAAGTGCATCGGCACGATCACGGACGATACCATAGACCTCATGGAGAGGACACTGGACGCCATGGGATCCGGCGCCGGCGGATACTGGATGGAGGACAACTACCTGGATCCGTTCTACAGGAACCACATCATCTATGACATCGTCGCCCTCTCCGAACACGTAAACGCATATCCGGACTGCATGTTCCAGTACGGTTCCCAGGAGAACATGAAGACCTTCGGTGCGGTGGACATACCCAGGATGGCCGCATTCCTCAAGGACAGGGGCATGACCGCACAGGGTGCGGCCCTCGGTATCATCACCGACACCGTATCCAAATCCAAGGGACACATCATCGGTTTCACCTGCGGCAAGGACAGGGTCAGACTGCAGTTCCGTGACAAGGCATCGGAGAACGCCGCACGTTCCATGGCCGGCAACGCGGTGTACATCGCCGGGAAGCTGATGTACTCCCAGGAGGGCGACCTGATGGAGATCAGGGACGCGCACGACCTCACCCCTGCCACCGAGATAAGGTTCCGCAGGCTCATCGCACCCGACGGGGACGTGTCGGTCAAGGTGCCGTTATCCGCCAGGGTATCCTACGACGGAAGCTCCTGGACCCTCTCGAACGAGGATCTGGGTCTGTCCGTTACCAAGGACAACTGGGACGACACCGTACAGGCATTCCACGACTACTTCGTGTTCCTCTGGTCCGAGTACATGATCGGGGAGAAGGAATTGGAGGGCGAGGATGCGGAGATCAGGGAATACCTGCGCACCCTGGCCTGAACATAAATAATAATGCGCACACGTGCAAAGACTTAATAACACCGCTCGGTTAGACCACACACATCAAGGGAACGCGGATGTCGGGGAAACGTCTGAGGAACAGGAAGAAGATCGAGGATATCGCCAACGAGCGTATCGGCATCCTCACCGGACTGTCCGTCCGTGCCCTCATGTCCGGAAGACCGGACAGGGCGGTCAGATATGTGGATCTGTCCCTGCGCATCTGCGGGAAGACCAAGGTATCCATGCCCGAGGGTTTCGCGTTCTGCAAGGAATGCAAGATGCCCCTGATCCCCGGAGTGAACCAGAGGGTCAGGGTCTGCCGCGAGAGGGTCATATCCACATGCGGCAACTGCGGTCACATCAAGCGTATACCGTACATCAGGGAGAAACGCACATGACAGAGAAGGAAGCAAGGAAGGAACTCATGCGCAGGGCGCTCGAGATCGGCCCTACCGTCCACGTAGGGAAGGACGGTCTCAAGGACTCCCTGTACGAAGAGATCAAGGCCCAGCTCAAGAAGAACAGACTCATCAAGGTCAAGGTCCTCACCGACGAGGGAACCTCCGATATCGCGGAAGCCATAGCGGAGGCTACCTCCGCGGTGGTGGTGGACGTGCGCGGAAGCGTCGTCCTCCTCACAGACAAGAGGACATGGACCTCCTTATCGCAAAAGAAGTTCTGAGGCGCAAACATGTTGGATGCGAACATCATCAGAGAGAACCCTGAGATGATCAGGGAAATGATCAGGAACAGGAACAAGGACCAGGCTCCCCTGGACAAGTTCCTCGAGAACGATTCCAAGTGGAGGAGCCTCACGGATGAAGGCAACCGCCTCAGGAAGCAGAGGAACGAGGTCTCCCTCCAGATATCCAAGATGAAGGGCGAGGAGAAGGAGGCCAAGATCAAGGAGATGAGACTCGTCTCCGACAGGATCAAGGAGATCGACGAGGAACTCGTCGTCTGCGACGAGGCCAGGACCGACGGTCTGCTCAACATCCCCAACATCCCCCACCCCTCCGTACCCATCGGAAAGGACGAACACGACAACGTCGTCGTGTACGAGTGGGGACAGAAGAAGACCTTCGATTTCAAGCCCCTGGAGCACTTCGAGATCGCCGAGGCGTTGGACATCATCGATTTCGAGAGAGGTACCAAGGTGGCCGGAAGCGGATTCTACTGCCTCAAGGGCGACGGTGCACGTCTCGAGCGCGCACTGATCAGCTACTTCCTCGACAGGCACAAGGACCAGGGTTACACCGAGGTCTTCCCGCCCGTCGTGGTCAACACGCAGGCGGTCATCGGTACCGGACAGTACCCCAACCTCAAGAACGACATGTACTACCTGGAGAGGGACGACATGTGGCTCAACCCCACCGCCGAGGTCCCCGTCACCAACCTGCTCCAGGGAGAGATCCTCGACAAGAGCCAGCTCCCCATAAACTACACCGCATACCTCCCCTCCTTCAGGAGGGAGGCCGGTAAGCACGCCGACACCCGCGGAATCATCAGGGTCCACGAGTTCAACAAGGTGGAGATGGTCAGGTTCGTGGAGCCCGAGGGATCCTTCGACGTCCTCGAGAGACTCAGGATGGACGCGGAGGAGCTCATCAGGGAACTGGACCTTCCGTACCGCGTACTGCTCCTGTGCACCGGGGACATGAGCTTCTCCTGTGCCAAGTGTTACGATCTGGAACTGTACGTACCCGGAAAGGACGCATGGCTCGAGGCATCCTCCTGCTCGTGCTTCACAGACTTCCAGGCACGCCGCGCAAGGATCAAGTACAGGCCCGAACCCCACCTCAAGAGCGAGTTCGTCCACACCCTCAACGGATCCGGTCTCGCACTGCCCAGGACCATGGTGGCCATCCTCGAGAACTACCAGAACAAGGACGGTACCGTCACCATCCCCGAGGTCCTCAGGCCCTACATGCGCGGACAGGAGGTCATCGGCAACTGATCCGGGACGGGCGCATGCGCCCTCCCGGCACAAACACCTTCAACGACATTTCTTATCAGGGATCAATCACAGATGTTCTCCAGCCTGGCTATCAGGCCGTGCATGTCCATATCCGTGGGATAGGCGGTGAGCTTCCTTCTGGACGAGGATTCCGCTTCCCTAAGTACGCGCGATGTTATCCCATAATAACGGGAGAGTCTCGCCTCCATGTATGCGGCCAGCATATCCGACGCCTTGATGTCGCGGCCCATCATCCTTCCGTGGACCGGATCGTCCTTCTCACCGAACGGGTCGTAGATCAGGAACCTGAATCCGTCCCTCCACCCCTCCGGGATCATCGGCATGATCTTGCTCTCCACCATCTCGGTCTCGTAACTCTCCAGAAGTTCGGAGAGTCCGCCGACGTTCATCTTCACCGGGGTTATGACATCCTTCGTCAGCACCTCCGGAAGATCGTGGAACAGTGCCGCATAATAATCGTTGTAGATCGTCCTGTCATCCGCTCCCTTGTCCAGATCGTTCAGGAACACCGCGGTGGCCACCAGCAAAGAGTGACCCAGAACCGTGGTGGACGGGATGCGTGGGGTACGGGTCCATCTCTGCTGGAATCTAAGCTGCCCTATGAGGTCGATGAAATCGTCGTTACCCATCACATCACGCATCATGCCGATGATGCCGCCGTGATATTCCAGTTCGGCCTCGATGTCCTTGCGCGTCTGTTCGATGCCCACCATCCTGCGGTTCATGTCGTAAATCAACGTGAACTCCCAATGCGTGGCCATGTAATGCGCCGCACGGAGGATCTCGTCCTCCTTGCGGTCCGCGGATGATTCGAGATACGAACACAGACGTTCCTTCAATCCGGGTTCCATCTCCGGTACGGATCTGTCCACCTCGGACATGACGAAATCGGCCATCTCGGATGCCTTCTCCGCCTTGATGCGGTGGAACAGGGGCGGTTTGATATCGGTCATCACGCACCTCTCAATCAGAGAGAATATCGAATGTTCGATCATCATGCGCCAATCCAATCCCTTACCCTCGGTCTGCTCCCATGCCTTACCGATCACCCATGCGATAGCCGCTTTATGGGCCTGCTTATCCAGTTCCGTCAGATCCAACGGACGGATGTGGTCGTTCCACCTGTGCATGTTGGTTGCATCGAAGAACATGTAGAGAAGATCCATATCGAGTGCCTTTGGGATGGAATCACCTGTCCGACGTATCATCGCTGTATGTAAAAAGATGACCCCTCCCGCGAATCAGCGCGACACGGGAAGGGTACAGAGGCTATGTAAAAAGGTATTGTTCCAAGGATCAGCTTCTGAAGACCTGTCCGATCACCTGGCTTATCTGGATGAGCTTGACATCCTCCGGATCCGAAGATGCCTGTATCGCCTTGAGGTTGGACATCATGAGATCCGCGATGTTCTTCGGAGTGCCCGAAGCCACCTTTTTGTCGATGGCTTCCGCCGCGTGGATCAATGCCTTGTCCACCGCGGAATCGCCGCTGAACTGGGACGCGTACGTCACCGGCTCGTTCTTCTTGTTACATCCGCAATCGCATTCCTTCTTCTTCGCTTTGGGTGCACATTCCACCGCTCCGGTGTCCTTCTTCTTGAAGAGTGCTTTGAGTTTATCCATGAATCCCATCTTATCCCCTCGACAGTGTTTTACAGATCCTGTCTCGGATCCATTCACAGACCGTATCATATCCGTTACGGCCCTTTCACCATTCATATGTATTGACGTTGTGGAGATATAAAAGTATCTGCATTTTTCTACATACAATCAATATACCCAGCATAAAACCTAGTTAAAAAATATTGTATCCAATGATATCCATCATATCCCCTCCAGATACCTCCGCGAAGGATTTGCACCCCTTCCTCTCGCGCGCGTTAAACTTTAAGGTATGGAACTGTATGTACCGGCCATGAAGGTCTCCCAAAGACTCAATTCGATCGAGATGTCGGGCATCAGGAAGATGTTCGATATCGCCAGTCCGACCAGCATCAACCTCGGACTGGGAGAGCCCGACCTGCTCCCTCCCAAGAAAGCAGTGGACGGCATGACCCTCGCCGCAGAGAACGGCCTCAACAAGTACGGCCCCACAGCAGGGATCATGGAGCTCAGGGAGAGCGTCGCCAAGAAGTATTCCGCCTACTGGAGCGGTCTAAAGGCATCCAACGTGATGATCACACCCAGCGGATCCTCCGCATTGCTGGAGGTGGCCATGTCCACACTCGACCCCGGAGACGAGATCCTGGTACCCAGTCCCGGATTCGTCATATACGGTCCGCACGCGAAGCTCGCAGGCGCCACATTCACCAACTACAAGATGGACGGTCCCGGATTCCAGCCCGATCTGGAGGACATAAAATCCAAGATCACACCCGCGACCAGGTCCATCGTGATCAACAACCCCTCCAACCCCACCGGTTCCATACTGGACGAGGACACATACAAAGGACTTCTGGACATCGCCGAGGACGAAGACCTGATGATCGTATCCGACGAGGTGTACGATTCCTTCGTCTACGAAGGCAAGCACCTGTCCTTCCTGCCCCATCTTGACAAGGCGATAGTCATAGGGGGATTCTCCAAGATGATGGCTGTCACCGGGTGGAGGATGGGCTTCCTCATGGCCAACGAGGACATGATGGACACGCTGATCAAGATGCAGTACCACCTCTGCGCCAGCCCCAACATGCCCGCCATGTACGGAGCCCTTGCGGCCATGCCGGACATCGAGGACTACCTCAGGGACGCACGCACCATCTTCAAGAGGAGGAGGGACCTCATCGTATCCAGGATCAACGAGATCGACGGTATGCACATCGACGCCCCCAAGGGAGCGTTCTACGCATTCCCGTCGTACGACGCTGACATAAAATCCGCGGACCTGGCGATGGAACTGGCCAAGAACGGCCTGATCTGCACGCCGGGATCCGCATTCGGACCCTACGGGGAGAACCATCTCAGATTCTCCTACGCAGCGGACGAGACCAAGATCTCCAAAGGGATGGACATCCTCGCAGAGACCTACGCCAAGATTAGGAAGGAGTGAAAAACATGGAAGACCAGAACGTTAAGGTCAAGATAGACCCCATCACAGGGGAGATCATCACCGAGATCGAGGACAGTCCCGAGGTAGTGGCGGAGAAGCAGCTCTTCATGAAGAATCCCGCGAGGGCACAGGCACTCAGGGATCTCATGTACGATTCCCTCAAGAAACACCTCGACGACCAGAAGGTCCCTGCGGAGAGGAGGGAGGAGATGATGTTCATCCTCATCGCCAACAGTGTCATGGACCTGTTGTTCGATGCACCCACCACGGACATCGCCATGGAATCCTCCTACTGCTTCGACGAGATGCTGGGAATGGCACTCGCCAACAAGAAGTATGAGGTGGACATCATCGCGGAGGCCAAGAAGGCCGTCGAGTCCGTCAAGCGCGAGGACTTCGGTTCCGACGAGGAGTACATGGAAGGCATGCGCGAGTTCGAAGAGCGCTGGTGGGACATGGGTCAGCCCGCACTCGGAATGAGGAGCCCCAACGATGCCATCTACGAGATGCTCGGAAAATACAAACTGAACGAAGAATGAACGAAGACCCCTGCATAGTAACGTCCGCCCCGGGAAAGATGATAGTCCTGGGGGAGCACTCCGTGGTATACGGGAAACCCGCGATAGCGCTGGCCATAGACCGCAGGTTCTACTGCAAGGTGAGGAAGAGTCAGGATCTCACCGTCAACGGCTACAGGGCTACAGCGGGCATGCACCCGCACATCCGTTCGGTGCTTCACGACAACAAGGCAGGGAACATATCCGTGGAGGCGACGACGGACATACCCACCAGTTCCGGTCTGGGATCGTCCGCCGCGCTCTCCGCATCGATCTCGCTTGCGGTGAAGAAGCTGTTCGGCAGACCTGTGGATGAGAGATCCATAGCCGAGGATGCCTTCAACGCGGAGTGGTTCGCGCAGGGCCGTGCAAGTCCCATAGACACATCCACCTGCACTCATGGAAAAGGGATTGCACTAAACAGTCCCGAAGGTGTCGGAAGGCATCTGTGGGACGTCAGCAAGGGCGGCAACAAATGGGCGGTGAAGGAGATTGAGTCCCCGGACATGACGTTCGTGGTGGGATACACCGGGATCCATGCACCGACCGGACCCATAGTGGAGAAGGTACGCAAGTTCAAGGAGCACAACCGTTTCGCCGCCGATATAGTGGACGAGATCGGTCTGATCACCCTTCTGGGCATGAACGCCATCAGGAGGGGCGACAAGGAGGATCTCGGGAACATAATGACGGACAACCACAAACTCCTGTCCATATTGGGAGTGTCCTGCAAGGAGCTCAACAAACTTGTCAACGCATCCTTACCGCACAGCTACGGTGCGAAACTGACCGGTTCCGGCGGAGGGGGCAGCATGATCGCCCTGACTGACAAACCGGATGCGGTATGCGAGGCGATACGTCTCCACGGAGGTGTACCGATGGTCGTACATACGGAACCGGAAGGTGTCAGGGTGGAGAGGAGCGCGCCCGGGAGCGGAGAGTTCGCGCTCGAATGATGTTCCGAACTTTGATCTGAGATCCGCCGGTAAAAAGGCGTATGTCGAATCCGGAAATGGATCAGTCCTCTTATCGATGAGCCGAAGTCATCATCTATCGTCGGTGACGGGGACAGAGTGGATCCTGAAGGGTGTTCCTTCCTCGAACATGATCTTTGCAACCGATAATCCCAGCGTATGAAATCGTACAGAACGTTCATAAGCATAGTCCCGGGATCGATCATACCTCCCCTTGGAGGCCCGGAGACCGCACTGGCTACCGGATCACTATCAGATTGAAAATGTGTCCGAGAGGGATCGCACCCTCTCCCGGACGTATGATGAATCTAAGAAGGGGGAATCATCCCCCTGTTTCGCCTCAGATGAGGTCCTCGAATCCCTCGACGACCTTGGGGAACTTCTCCTTGACCGCCTTCAGGAGGTTGTAGACGTTGACCTCCTTGATGTCGGCGGTGGCGACGAGCTTGACGACCTCATCGATGGTCTCGTCGTCGAGCTCTGCGAGCCTCTCCTTGGCCATCCAGTTCCTGAAGAGCTTGTCCTCCATCCTGTCGCGCCACATCTTCTCGTAAGGCTTCAGTGCAGCCTTGGAGAAGTCTCCGGTCTTGGCACATTCCACCAGGACCTTTCCTGCGTACATTCCGGTCCTGCATGCGTGGCAGATTCCTCCTCCGGTGATGGGGTCGATGACCCTAGCGGCATCTCCGACGAGGATGATGTTGTCCGCGACGGTCTCGTCCAGTCCGGGGCAGGTGGAAACGAATCCTCCCACGACCTCCACGATGGAACCCTTGGCGAGTCCGGGGGTCTTGGCGATGTACCTGTCGAGGTAGTACTTGGCATCCGCCTTTCCGGTGCACTTGGAACCCATGATTCCGATACCGACGTTGGCCACGTGCTCTCCCTTGGGGAAGACCCAGACGTATCCTCCGGGGGCATCCCCTCCGATGATGAAGTCGCAGTAGTCCGCCTCGATGTCGATGTTGGTCATCCTGTACTGTATGCAGGAATCGATGTCGGTGAGCTTGCAGTTGGTGTCCATTCCGGCCCACCTTCCGACCTGGGACTCGTAACCGTCCGCGGCGACGATGCACTTGGCGTAGACCTCGAACTCCTCGCCCATCATGTTACCCCTGACACCGACCAGTTTGTCACCGTCCTTGATGACTCCGGTCACACCGGCGCGCATGAGGATCTTCGCACCGGCCTCCGCGGCCTTGGCTGCGAGTGCTTTGTCGAAGAGGTGCCTCTCCAGCACGTAACCGACCTCGGATCCGGCCTTGCTCTCGTCCAGCTGGAACTTGTATCCGCTGGGGGACCTGATGATCGCACCCTTCATGTCGGAGCAGATCCATGCCGGATCGGGTTCGATGCCGACCTCGGCGAGCCACTTCTTGGCGACTCCCTCGGCACACCTCAGGGGAGCACCGATCTCCGCCTTCTTCTCCAGCAGGAGGACGTTCAGTCCGCCCTCGGCCGCGTACCTGGCGGCCATGCTGCCCCCGGGTCCCGCACCGACCACGACCACATCGCAATCGTACCTGGTGACCATTTTCAGGCCTCCTTGGAGAGTGCCGCCACGGGACAGAGCTTGATGCATCTTCCGCATCCGTTGCACAGACCGTCGTCGAACTCGAGGATGTAGTCGTTCAGATAGATGGCGTTCTGCGGACAGGAGCCGACGCATCCTCCGCAGTGCAGACACTTGTGATAGTCAACCTTCATTTGAATCACCTTCAAAGATCGGGCCTCTGATCCTCGGGAACGATGAGGGCGTTCTCCAGGTCCTTGGCCTCCTTCTTGTGCTTCTCCTTCCACTCCGCGAGCGGGACGGAATATTTGGATTCGACCTCCTGACGGTACTCGGGTCCCGAATTGTATGCACAGAACGGGATGACGCGGAGATCCGGCGTAGCATAGTGGATCGCACAGCGCTCGACCCTCTGGAGGTCGTAGTTGTACGAATCCTGGAAATGCATTCCTCCGATGAACATGGTCTTCCAAGAGAACGCGGCGAGGGTCTTCTTGGATTTGTCGCTGAGGAGGCTCTTGATCAAATTCTTGAGGTCCTTCTTGGTCATTCCGTCGGGAAGTCCGGACTCGATGACGCATGAATCGATGAGCTTCAGTGCCTTGAGGGCGTAGAGCTTCTTAAAGTGGGCCTTCTCGACCTTGTTGGCCAGCTCGTCCATGCCGTGGTAGAACTTGTCCACGTCGATGAACTTCGGGATGGGTGTGATTTTTCCGTCGTCGCCCTTGTACAGGTATGTTGCGATACCGCAGTGGGGGTGGACGGTGAAAGTGGCCTTGTTGCTTCCCATGATCTGGGACGCGAAGTTGGAGATGGGTGCCACGATGGGTACGGGCCACCAGTCGTCCTTGTCGGTCCATCCGGTCTGTTCGTTGAACTCCCTGACGAGATCGGGAACGGTGAACCTTCCCTTCTCCAGCTCCTCGTTGGTAACCCTTCCGGTGAAGGCGACGGGCTGGTAGTTGACCCCCCTGACGACATCCGCGTTCTCGAATGCGAACCTGACGATGTCTCCGATCTGCTTGTCGTTCATTCCCTTGACGACGGTGGGGACGAGCACCACCGAGGGGTGCTTGGGCAGGGACCTGAGGTTCTCAAGGACCTGCTTCTTCACGTGGAACATCTTCCTGGCCCTGGCCTGGATGTACACATCGTCGGATACACCGTCGAACGAAAGATACAGAGTGTTGATACCTGCCTCCACGGCCTTCTTACAGAACTCGATGTCCCTGAACTCCAGACCGTTGGTGGCGACCTGGATCTGTGCGAATCCCAGCTCCTTGGCCTTCTTGATGATGTCGAAGAAACGGGGGTGGATGGTGGGCTCCCCGCCGGAGAACTGTACCGCGGGGCACTTCACGGGCTTCTGGTTCCTGAGCATCTCCAGCATCCTGACCACTGTATCGTAGTCGGGCTCGTACACGTATCCGGCGGAGTTGGCCTCCGCGAAACAGATGGGACAGGTCATGTTGCATCTGTTGGTGAGATCGATGTTGCACAGGATCGTACTGGTCTTCAACCTGAGGTTCTTCTGACCGACCATGATCTGCACGTTGTCATCGTCGGATGTGGTATCATCCTCGTTGACGACACCGATACCGTCCATCCCGTACTTCTCGGCTCTGAGGTAGAACTCGGTATCGGACCAGATCAGACTGTCGAATTCACCGTGCTCGGGACAGGTCTTCTTCGCGAATACCTTACCGTCCTTATCGTAAATCTCGGTCTCGAGGACCTTGCCGCACTCGGGGCAGATCGATTCTGTCTTCCTAGGAAGACCTTTCTGAAGAGCATATTTCTGTGCTGTTGCTGGCATCTTCTTGTCCCTTCCTGATGTCGGTTCAATTCCCTATAATAATATAAATGGTTGGATAGAACTGGGCCGTACGCGGTTAACATGCTACGGTTAACTCCTCCTTTATATCCCATATCCGGGCGGATATGTGTTCATGATTGGAACGAGAGACTCCCGCAGGGACAGGAGGGGCAACATGCCCATGGCCATGATCGCAGTGGCACTTCTGGTCACGGGTTCATTCTTCTGCGTGATCAACAAGAGCATAGAATCCTCCACCGACAACAGCGAGTCCCTTGAGATGGAGTTCGCATCCATCGACGAGGTCTCCGATTCCGCCGTACTCGGTATCGAGACGGCATTGGGGAACATCATCACCGACATCAGCACCTCCTGTACCGGCAACCTCTTCGAGAGATCCGAGATCTTCAAGAGGAGGGTGGCTTCGATGTTCTCCTCCGAATACCCCTCCTTCGAGAGGGGTGTGAGGACTGAAATACTGTCCCACGACATCTCCCTCAGACTGGAATCCCTCAGGGTCGGCACCGGTTTCGACGTCCCCGGAAGCTCCGCATCCACCTTCCTCCGTGCTTACGGTACGGTCTCGCTCTCGTTCACATCGGAGACCGGAAGCAGCACCAGGACCGTGGAGGTATCCGCGGACGCCACATCCTGCCTCCCCCTCGTCGTGGAGAATGCCAGCAGGTTCGAGCTCTCGACCGACGGTGACGCATCCGCACTCACACAAATGATAGAGTACCAGCTCACCGCCATCGCCCAGTCCAGGATCCTCGCCGGATACGGGATGATGTCCGAGGGCGGCGCCGGAGGTACGCGTTCCATAATCACCGAGGATGATGTCAGGACGGCATTCAGGAACGCGTTGGACATCCTGGAGATAATGTGCTTCCGTACATGCGAGGACGGGGATGACATCCTCGGGAAGGATAAGGTGGACCTTGCGGAACTCGTATCCGTCATGGACGGAAACATAGTCATCGACCTCGGTGCGTTCTACGGACAGGCCATCATGGCCAACATGGACAGATACGTGACACAGTGGCTGGATTACATAGGCGCCAACATGGTCCTCGACCTCGCAGACAGCATTGAGGACCGCGCCAGGAACATCCTCAACACGGTCATCGGTTTCATCATATCCAGGGACATAGACGCAGACAACGTGAAGAACCACATCCGCACCAGCATGAGGAACATCGGTGCCGAGAACCTCCTGATCCTCGGATTCGAGGACGTGGAACCCTTCGTCATCCCCGGATCAAGCTTCGATATCGATGTGGACATGGAAAAGTTCGATTCCATCACCGAACCCTTCGAAGAAGACATCAGCAGATCGAAACTGGATCTGCTCTCCTGGGACGGATGGGGTTCATTCTACAGGACATACAACGACAGCAGGAACCAATTCAAAGAATCGCTGTACCAGATCCTCAACTCCATCGCATACGGCATCCGCGGGAAATGCGACGTGTCCGTCCCTGTGGACTGCTTCGACGGAGAGGGTTTCTCCGATTCCCTCAGTAAGGCGATGGATGCAGCCATCGAGAAGAGCGGAAAGAGCTTCGTGAGCGTCTTCGACACCATGGTCAGATCGGTTACCATCAACGACCCCCTCATGTGCGCAGTGTACCAGTGCATAAGGAACAACGGTAACGACGTGTTCGGGGCGGACAGGATGTTCGAAGACATCATCAAAAACATCGCCCTCACCTACTACGCCAATCTGGTACATGTCGGGGAATATGACCTGGATTCCATCACCGAATATGTCAGGGACCTCGATGTGATCGATGATATCAGAAAAACGATCTACGGCAAGGTGAACGACAGGGTGAGACAGCTCTCCGTCATGGAGACCATCTCCGGGACCAGGACCGACATCCTGACGAATGCCATGTCCGCCACCGTCTCCAAGGTCATCGGCATCTTCGGTCTCGATTCCGGGATCAGGGACACCATGAAAGGCATCTGCAGCGACATCATCAGGGTGATGGAGAAGGACCCCTGCTTCGGGGTCTGTGACATCCCCTCCGAGGATTCGTTCACCCTGGTGGACGGCGACGGCAATGTCAGGAACGAGAGGATGACCGTCTCCGATGTCTGCGACATCGACATCGAACTCGTCAGCCCCATAGAGAACAGAGCCAAGAACACCCACTACGTCGGATTCGAGATGTGGACCGAGGCCGCATACTCCGCCATATACACAGTACGCATCAGCGGGGACGTCGGATTCGAGGTCAGGTCCGGTAACAAGGTCCTGGAGTCCCTGGGAGCATACGATTCGTCCTACAGCGGCAGCATAACGATAGACACCGAGATGGACATCCCCTGCGTATCCGGATGGAAGCTCAAAGGTACCGAATACAATGCCAGCAACACCCTGATCGGGGATGCGTTCACACTCCTCATGAAAGCGCTGGAACCCTTCCTCGACGACCTCATGAACGTCCTCAAGGCCATGAGGGAGTTGGAGAGGATCTGCAGCTCCGTCATGATCGAGTTCGGTAACGAGATCAACAGGATGATGACCGAGATCTACGAGACCATCCGCGTTCCCCTCGAAATCCTCCAGTCCGCATTCCGCGAGTACTTCGGGGAGATCATGGAAGCGATCGGAATAATGGACCTCGATATCAAACTCGGATCCCAGACCCTGTTCCTCGACATCTTCGGTACCAAGGTCAGGATCGACACCAACCTCAGATCCCTCACCAAGAACACCAAGGACATCGTCAAGGTGACCGTATCCAAGGACATGGGAGGGAACATCACCGCATTCGCCTCCTGTACCGTCAAGCACAACCTCTCCAAGGATTACTACGCGATCGTCGAAGGAGGTGCGGAAGGTAAGGACTGGAACGTGAAAGCGATCTTCGACCCCCTCCTCGCCAGCAGATCCTACTACGTTGGTATCGAGGGGAAGATCAGGGACATCAGCTTCCACGGTACCGTTCCCGAACTGGTACAGTACAAGAAGACCCAGCTGTCGGTGTCCGAGATCCCCGGCGTGGGAGACGTACTGTCCAACATCCCGACCCCCATCCCCGGTGTCAAATGCGCCCTCGATGCGGGGATATACGTGAAGCACGCACTCCCCATCAGGGAAGGCATCCTGATCAACGAGGTGGAACTGAATCCTGCTGGGGACGACAGGGGGAAGGAATGGGTGGAGATCTTCAACAACACCGATGAGGAGGTCAACCTAGAAGGTTACACCCTCGTTCCCGCATCCGGGGACAGCAAATCCGTCAGCATCACCGGTGTCAGGATCCCCGCCAAGGGTATGGCGGTGATCACCTTCGACAAGCAGACACTCAACAACAGCGCCAGCAAAGGCAACCGCGGGGAGATGCTCACACTCTACGACACCTACGGGAACATCGTGGACAAGACCGCCTGGCTCACCGATACCGAGAACAACGACATGACCAACCAACGCGTGTCCGACGGATTCGACGAGTGGGGATTCAACGTAGGTTCTCCGGGATCCAAGAACGGGAACAACATCCCCGGAGGGGCGTTCACCAAGGCCGCTATGCTCAGGTATGCGGAGGACGCCGTAGTGGAGATAATCGACGACATGGGCGGAAGGATCACCGACGTGGACAGCCTCATGGTGTTCGTCCAGAGAGTCATAGCCAGGATGATCGAGAAGTTCATCGACACCATCGCGGACGCACTGATTGAGGCGTACGTGTTCGTCGAGGTGGAACTGACCGATTACGCGGAGACCGACCACAAAGGATTCAGGATCATGCTGGGTCTCGATTCCGAGATCGTCAGGGACACCCTCATGTACATCGCATCCATGATCCCCGTCATCGGGGAGCACATCGCCTGTCCCGAGGGAATGAGTGCGGAGAGGATCGTCATGGACGATGTGTACCTCAGGACCGTCGTATACACGGCCATATCCGCCCCCGGATTCGCGAAGGATTACATCGACGGCATGAAGGTCGAGGCGGGTCTTTCCGTCAAGGTGAATCTGTCCGCACTGTCCGAGATCTTCGGCGAGAGCGGTGGCAAGTGGAGCGCGGAGGCAGGTATCGTCCTGGAGAACTTCCCCACCAATGCCGTCCCGAAGTGTTTCGAGCCCAACATAAGCTACGATTCCGACCTCTGGCTCTTCAGGATGACATTCTCCGAGGCGTGATACGGCAGTGGTATGTTTTATCTATATGCGCGCGATGTTAGAGACATGGCCGAGAAGACTTACAGAATCCCGACGGTACTTTCGTCCGACGAACTGTTGGACAAGGCATTCCACAGAGCATCCAAGATAACGATTTCTGGAGCGAATGCTCTGGATTCGGTGAAGAAGACCACTCTGGCCAAGGTCTCCGCCGCAGGGGACATAATCAAGGACACGCTGAACGGATACGTCGACAAGTTCCCCAGGATCGAGAAGGAGGAGGACTTCCTCCCCGAGCTCGTGGACCTGGTCATCGGACTCGACCCTTACAAGAAATCCCTCGGTGCGGTCAAATGGGCGGCCAACCGTACCGACAAGCTCACCACCGAATCCCTGAGGAACATCAGGCGCAGCAAGGATCCGGAGATCATCAAAGGCGTCAGGACACAGTTCTACGGACGCATATCGTCGTTGATGAAGCAGATCTCCAAGGACCTCATGTTCCTCCAGGACTGCAAGAACAAGTTCAGGAACCTCCCCTCCATAGAATCCGACATCCCCACCGTGGTGGTGGCCGGATTCCCCAACGTCGGTAAGAGCAACCTCGTCACCGAACTCTCCACCGCCGCTCCCGAGATAGCCCCGTACCCTTTCACCACCAAGGGCATCATCGTAGGGCACATCGAGGACGAATGGAGGAAATACCAGATCATCGACACTCCCGGACTCCTCGACAGGGAGCTGTCCGAACGCAACGATATCGAGAAACAGGCGGTACTGGCGCTCAAATATCTGACCCACGTGATGCTGATCGTAATCGATCCATCCGAGACCTGCGGATACAGCATGGAGAAGCAGACCGCACTGATGGAATCCCTCCAAAAAGGATTCGAAGGCGTACCAATCATCGTCGCCGAGAGCAAATGCGACATCATGAAGACCGGCAACCCCGACAGGATATGCTTCTCCGCACAGTCCGGAGAGAACATGGAAGGGCTGCGCACGGCAGTGGTGACCGAGCTCAGGAAGATCAGGCTCCAGCAGGAAGACGAGGAAGAAGATGCCTGAGCTGGTGTACAGCGAGGAGATGGGCGAGTACTTCAGAAAGCTCGCCGAAGACAACGAGAGATGTTACGACATCGCCCGCAAGGCCAGGCGCATGGGCAGGGACCCCGAGAACAAGGTGGAGGTCCCCCAGGCGGAGGATCTGGCATCCAGGGTGGAGAAGCTTCTGAAGGATTACGATGTCAAAGGCATAGCCGAGACCATCAGGAAGCTCACTGACAAGTACAAGAACAGGGAGCTGGTGTCACTCTATGTCGCCAAGGAGATGGCCAAGAGGGACATGGGCAGCAAGGAGAAGTCCCTGGATACCGCCATCCGTGCGGGTCTCGCCGTCCTCACCGAGGGTATCCTCGTCGCACCCCTGGAGGGTCTTGCGGACACCAAGATCGGTATAAACGACGACGGCACCGAGTTCGTGGACCTTGTGTTCGCGGGACCGATCCGTGCCGCCGGAGGTACCGCACAGGCAATGAGCGTCCTTCTTGCGGACGTCGTCAGGACCGAGATCGGTATCGGGGAATACAAACCGACCGAGGCCGAGGTTGACAGATTCATCGAAGAGATCCCTCTGTACAAGATGTGCCAACACATCCAGTACTCCCCGTCCGCCGAGGAGATCAAACTGATCGTGGGAAGGTGCCCCATCATGATCGACGGAGAGGGTACGGAGAAGATGGAACTCTCCGGATTCAGGGACCTGCCCCGTATCAAGACCAACCAGGTCAGGGGCGGTGCGTGTCTGGTCGTCGCCGAAGGTATGTGTCAGAAGGCCAGCAAGTTGCAGAAGCACGTCAAGAAGCTGGGTCTGAAGGGTTGGGAGTTCATGGACGAATATCTTTCCATGAAGGGTGCCGCCGTCGCTACGGATTCCGGACCCAGATCGGTACACCCTTCGGAGAAGTACCTCAAGGACATCGTCGCGGGAAGACCGATCTTCGGACACCCCAGCCGTGTGGGCGGATTCAGACTCAGATACGGACGTGCCAGGACCGCGGGTCTCGCATCCCTGGCGTTCTGTCCCGCAAGCATGTACATAATGGACGAGTTCCCCGCGTTGGGTACACAGCTGAAGATCGAAAGACCCGGGAAGGCATGCGTCGTGACACCCTGCGACGAACTGGACGGCCCGATAGCCGTACTGAACAACGGGGACCTGGTCCAGTGCCAGACATCCGACGAAGCAAGAACCGTAAGGTCGGACGTGTTCGAGATCACCGACAACGGGGAGGTACTCGTACCGTTCGGAGAATTCTGCGAGAACAACCACTTCCTCATCCCCAGCGGATATCCGATCGAATGGCATGTCCAGGAGATCGAGGATGCACTCAAACCTCTGCCGGAGGATTGGCATCCCGCGGACCCTACCGCATCCGCCGACAGGGATACGGCGTATTCTCTGAAGATGCGTCTTTTGAAGGAAGGAACATGCAGGGACGGTTTCGTACGCATACCCGTATGCGACGACGTCACCGTACTGGAGAGCATCGGTGCACCGTACACGTTGGATGACGGGAACATAATACTGGACAAGGATGCCACCGAGACCGTCCTTCTGGATCTCATGGTGGTGCACGACGGGGACGGACTCGTACGTCTGGAGTGGACACCGCCGGCCGACGTACTGGATTGGAACGCACTCAGCGAACCTGTGAAACAGGACATACGCGGACGCATACTGATCGGTTCGATACCCTGCATGAAAGGTACGCTCCACACGCTGAAGAACGACGTGCCTACGCTGTCGCTCATCGGTGCGGAATTCACCGAGAACGAGAACAAGGTGTCCCTCAAAGAAGAGGCCACCAAGAGATTGCTTTCCGATCTGGGTCTGTCCATGGACGGAGAGAACGTATCGGAATCGTCCGAACCCCCGACCGATCTCCTGGGATGGTCGAAGATAGGACCTTCCGTCAAGGAGGCATGGACCGAATCGATAACGACCGGCAGGGACATAATCTATTCCAACGGGACGCTATCGTTCCCGCTGTCGTACGGAAGACAGCTGGACATCATCGGTATGGAATACATGGAGATCGAGGGATCCCTGCGTCTCAGCGTCAACAACACCGTAACATTGCTCTCCGATCTGAAACTGAAATACGACGATACGGAAGAGAGACTGGTGAGATATGAGGACAAACCACCGGACACCGTGTTCAAATGGGGAAAGGCCGGCAAGGCCAAGGATAAATGGGCCGACCGCATCATCTCCGGAAAGGACATGACACTGTCCGACGGGAGACTGATCATCCCCTCGTACACGGAGCGCACACTCTTCTCTCTGAAAGTCCCGTACATGACCGACAAGGGCGAATTGGGTATCGCATTCGAAGATGCCGATCCCCTGTTGGAAAACCTGGGTCTGTACCGTTACAAGAGATGGGTGAAACAGATCCTCCCGGATGATTGGGAGCACCCCACATACGACAGGGCGAAGGAGATGTCGCGTACCTACGGCGTCCCGCTGCACCCCGACTACAACCTGTTCTGGAACGATATCCCTCTCGGGGATCTCGTCTCCCTGAGAGGATTCATAGCAAGCGAGGGTCGTCTGGAGGACGGATGTCTCACGATGCCCCTGAACGAGGATGCCGCCATGCTGCTGAAGCTCGGTGTCGGTTTCACCTACGTGAGCGGCAACATACGCCTGGACACGGACAGCAGCAACAGATTGCTGAAGGACCTAGGCCTGTATTACGACGAGGACAAGGAAACGGTGGGCGATACCGGATCCATGCCTGAGGTATCGGTACTGTCGTGGTCATCCGTGCCGGATGGTATCAGAGACAGGATGCGCTCCGATATACTCTCCGAAAGAGCTACAGGGTTCCACCTCAAAGGAAAATTGGTGGTGATACCCTGCGGTTCCCAGAAGAAGACGTTGGAGACCCTGGGTGCGATACACAAGGTGAACGGAGGGATGCTCCGCATCGACGGAAGATACACCCTGCCGTTGATCGAATGTCTGGGTCTGTCCGCGGATGAAGACAGGATCGTGGCAAGCACGGAACTCTCCGGCGAGGACTCCCTGGGTGCTATCTCCAAAGCACTGGGTATAGAGGTACGCGCAAGGGCCATCTCACGCATAGGCATGAGGATGGGCAGGCCCGAGAAGGCCAAGGACAGGAAGGGTGCACCAGTACAGCACGGTATATTCGCAGTCACCAACGAGGTGAACAACAAGAAGGACATCATCGCCACCATCGATGATCTGAAGCGTGTATCCAGCAACGACAACAAGGACAAGCTGATCTCGCCGGTGATGGGAAGAAGGTCCTGTCCTCAGTGCGGAGGCGTAACGTTCCGTACCTGGTGCAGGAACTGCGGTTCACACACCAACCCGGAGAAGATGAGCGACGTCAGGGACAAGATGAGCGTCGACATCATCCGCGAGATGGACGAGGCCGTCAAACTCCTGGGAGTACGCAGACCTCCGGAGGTCAAGGTGTTGGAGGCCCTGACATCCAAGGCCAAGGTACCCGAACCCATCGAGAAGGCCATACTCAGACAACTGTACGATCTTGGAGTGTACAAGGACGGTACCATCCGTTTCGATATGAGCGATATCCCCATCACGCACTTCCGTCCGAGAGAGGTGGGTATGAGCGTGGAACAGGCACACCAGCTCGGATACGTACATGATATGGACGGCGATCCGCTCACCGACATAGAGCAGATGTGCGAACTGAAGGTACAGGACGTCATCCCCAACATAGAATGCGGAAGATATCTGGTACAGATAGCAAAGTTCATGGACCATCTGCTGGAGAAGTTCTACAACCTCCCCAGATTCTACAACGTGGAGAAGCCGGAGGACCTTATAGGTCACCTGACCATCGGTCTCGCACCTCACACATCCGGAGGCATCCTGTGCCGTATAATCGGATACACCGAGGCGAGCGGATGCTACGCGCACCCGTTCTTCCACGCATCCAAAAGAAGGAACTGCGACGGTGACGAGGACTGTCTCATGCTACTCCTGGATGGTCTCATCAACTTCTCCAGAGCATACCTCCCGGACAGGAGGGGAGGACTCATGGATGCACCTTTGGTTCTGACCACCAGACTGGATCCCAACGAGATCGATAAGGAGGCCCAGAACGTGGACTGTCTCAGACGCTACCCCAAGGAGTTCTACGAGGCCGCCATGGAGCTAAAGGATGCCAAGGACGTGGAGAAGGTCATGGACCTCATCGCCGGTCGTATCGGTACCATATATCAGTACGAGGGACTCGGATTCACGCTCAACACCAACGACATCAACGAAGGTCCCAAACACTCCGCGTACACGACATTGGAGACCATGAGGGACAAGATGGACGGTCAGCTCAGTCTGGGTAAGAAGATCCGTGCCGTGGACGAGAAGGATGTGGCCATCAGGGTCATCGACAAGCACTTCATGCCGGACATGATCGGAAACCTCAGAAGCTATTCCGCCCAGGGTGTACGCTGTGTCAAATGCGGTACCAAATACAGACGCATCCCCCTCACCGGAAGGTGCACCACGTGCAACAACGAACTCACGCTCACGGTTCACGAGGCGAGTGTCAGGAAGTATCTCGAAGTGTCCAAGAACATCTGCGAGAAGTACGACCTCCCACAGTATACCCGGGAGCGCATCATGATCCTGGAACTCAGTATGGATTCCCTGTTCAACAGCGACAAGGTCAAGAAGTGCACACTGTCCGACTTCTTCTGATCCATCCGCTACGATGCGGGAGTCATCATGTGAGTTTGGCGGAACGTCACCGTTCGAGGTGACCTCCGGGGAATATGATTCATCCCATTTGATGAAATAATAAAAGATAGGGGATTACCCCCGAAATCGTTTCAAGCCTTTTCGGCGAACTCTGCGCTCTGGACGCGAAGCTCCTCTGCGAACGTCTTGGCGTTGTCGGCGAGGATCTCGGTCGCCTTGTCGAGCACCTGCTGCGCGGTCAGGGATCCGTCGGTCTCGAATTTGAACACGAAGTTCCTGTCATCGGACTCGATCCTGATGGCTCCATTTCCGTTCTCCTTGCAGGCGTGACAGAAGATGCACTCATCGGGACGTACGACAGCGATCTTGCCGTCCACGACCTCGAACACGTGTCCGGGGCATCCCTTGAGCACATCCTTGATGACATCTTCGTCATCGATGTCGCGCTCCAGGGTCACCTTGGGGCGGTACTTGTAACCGACACCGTTGGCGACCTGCCACTTGACGTGGGTACTTGCGGTACCCATGACCGCATGAGCGTAGATGAGCACGGACTGACGGTCCGCCAGCTCCACGATGGGGATGTTCTCATCCTTCACCCTGAAGTCGGGGGAACCGAGAGGCTCCATGTCTCCGGAGTACACCGTACAGGGACCGCTCTTCTTCAGAAGGTACATGATCTCGCAGTTGGGACAGCCTTCGCCACCGCATGCGCAGTCCTTCTGGTATCCGAAGAGGTCCAGGTCTGTGGGTATGGGGACCATACCAAGTCTGTGGGCAATGATCTCGTCAAACAGAGGGGTTACACTCTCGAACTCCTTTCCGTCCACGTCGATGGGACCGAGGTGGAACTCCACCTTGTCGATGGCCATCTTGGGGATATCGGAGAGCATGGTCCTCCTGAGGGCGTTAGCCTTGGAGGGCGTGGAGTTCTTGAGGATGAATTTACACTTCCTCTCTGCCATCTCGAGTATCTCTATGTCCATGGTCAGACCTCCTCAGACCCTGCGTCCCCTGCGTCCGCCCTTCTTCTTGGTACCGTCGTGAGGTACGGGAGTCACATCCTCGATGCGACCGATCTTGAGTCCTGCCCTGGTGAGGGCACGGATGGCTGCCTGGGCTCCGGGTCCGGGGGAAGTGGATCTGTTTCCTCCGGGTGCGCGGACCCTGACGTGGATACCGACGAACTCCTTCTCCTTTGCAACATCGGCGACACGCTCTGCGGCCCTCTGAGCGGCGTAGGGCGAAGACTCGTCCTTTGCCTGCTTGACGACCATTCCTCCGGTCGCTTTGGTGATGGTCTCTGCACCGGTGATGTCGGTGAGAGTGATCATGATGTTGTTGTAACTGGCGTAGATGTTAGCGATTCCCCACTTAGGTGCTGCCATATTCACTCCTCCTGAGCGCCGTCGTCGGCGTTGTCATCAGCGACCTGTGCGGCCCTGGTTGCCTGGTTCATGGCGGCCTGCTCTGCAGAGATCCTCATCGGGTGCATCTCATCGGTGTAGGGGGATGCGGGGTTGAACTCGATGGTGGTCTCCTCGTTCCTGGTGACGATGTAACCGGGGACGGTGACCTTGTGGCCGTTCATGAAGATGTGTCCGTGGACGATCATCTGCCTTGCCTGTCCGATGGTGGAGGCAAGTCCCTTCTCGAATACGAGGGTCTGAAGCCTGCGTCCGAGGATGTTCTTCTCGGTGAGGGTCAGGATGTCGTTGAGGGTCGCTCCCTCGAGAGGAAGGACTCCGATGCGTCCGCACTTGTTGAGGAGCGCGTCTGCCTCCTTCTTGGCCTGTGCATCTCCTCCCCTGAGGAGTGCCTGAAGCTCCCTTGCCTGCTTCCTGTAGTTCCTCAGGACGGACTGGGCCTTCCAGACCTCGGTCTTGTTCTTGAGACCGTAGCTCTTGACGAGCACGACCTCTGCCTTGATTCTCTCGCCCTGCCAGGGGTGTGACGGGGTGTCATAGGACCTGCGTGAAAACTTTGGATCTCCCATTCAAAACACCTCATGCCTTCTTCTTGCTGACACCCATGGTGAGTCCGCGGCGTCCGTTGGACCTGGTCCTCTGACCCCTGACCTTGTGGTGTGTCTCGTGCCTGATTCCGCGGTAACAGCGGATCATCTTCATTCTGTTGATGTCGTCCTTCTGGAGGATGTCGAGGTCGTTTCCGAGGAGGTGCATGTCGCTTCCGGACTCGTAGTCGTTCTGCCTGTTGATTGCCCACTCGGGTGCGTACTCCACATACTTGGTGACGAGCTGCTCGAGCTCTGCGACCTTCTCATCGGAAAGGGAACCGATCTTGACTGCGGGGTCGATGTTGGCCCTCTTAGCGACGATCTCGGCAACCCTCTTTCCGACACCCTTGATGCTCTGAAGACCGATGACGGTCCTCTTCTGACCGTCGATATCGCTGTTGGCGATACGAACGATGAAGTTGAAATCCTCATCTTCGGTCTTCTTAGGCTGGATATCCTTCTTTGCCATTGTTCATTCCTCCGTAAATGTTCCCCTCCCATGGGGAGGAAGCACTCAAGTGCCGAACCGTCAGGTTGGCACTCTCAGTTTACGTCTTTCGACGGGTCCTGAGTTTACGTGTATCGTCGGAACACATCATCCTTATTAAA
>JAEDJU010000079.1 GCA_016296195.1 Candidatus Methanomethylophilaceae archaeon
GGTATCACCCGCAACTTCGGCAACACGATCCAGTCGGTGCTGACGAGCGGGATGAGGAAGGATGCCCCCTCGGATACGGTGTACAGCACCGCCAACCGTGAACTCGGTTCCGATGGATACGATGTCTACAACATCGATGGGGGGATGGAGATCTTCATCTCGAAGGTGTCCGATTCCGCGATATTCGAACAGGATCAGCAGATCGTCAGGGCCACCGACGGACATTTCGTCGGATCCACTGTGAAGCCGGTGAAGGTCTCCGATGACCAGGCCAGGGAGGGTTCGTCCGGACCCGCCGACATGCGTTCACTTTTCAAGAACGTCCACCTCGAGGACAAGAGGGGACAGGAGATCCGCGGTTCCGTGGGTATCGTGCAGGACGGGGTACTCGTCCAGTCCGCACCGAGCAACCAGGTTCCCGAGGGCGCCACGGACATCCTCAACAGGATCCAGCGCGCTCCGAAGGTCGAGTACGAGGAGGTCAGTGTCCTGAATGAGGACGGCACCGTGGAGACCGTTCCCGCCGAAGGATGCATCACCGAGGTCATCTCCCAGCCCGTCGCTGAGACGCCCGCTGTGGATGTGCCCGTCATCGAGGAACCCGTCGTCACTGAGAAGGTTGAGGCCGTTCCCGAGGTCCCCGCAGAGATCCCCGAGACAGTGGATGCGGAGCCCATCGAGGGTGGGGACATCATCATAAGGCCCATGCCCGAGATCGAGGATGTTCCCGTCAAGGCACCTGTCGAAGCACCCGTCATTGAGGCACCTATTGTCGAGGAATCCCCTGTGGAGCCGACCGTTGTGGATGTGCCTGTCACAGAGGAATCCGTCGAGGCCCCCGTGGAGGCGAAGCCCAAGGATGAGTTCTTCATCGATTCTGAGTCCGAGTCCCCTGTCGAGGCACTTGTCACAGAGGAACCCGCAGAGGCACCTGTCGAGGAGTTCGACATGTGGAAGGAGGACATCAACCTCGGAGAGGCCGCAGAGGCACCCGTCACGGAGGAACCCGCAGAGGCACCCGTCGAGGTCGTCCCCAGCCTCCCGAAGATGGAGGTCGGAGGACTGGATGTCGAGGGCTGTTCCGAGACCAACGCGGCCGTCGCCGTCGGTGATGAGATCGCCTTCCAGGAGACCGAGAGTGCCGAGACATCCGCGGATGCCACACCCGCATCCGAGCACAGGCCCCTCGACATCGAGGCCGAGAGGAAGGAGCTCACATCCGAGCCCGAGATCCCCGAGGCCCCCAAGTGCCCCGTCATCGAGAAGGAGGCCGAGACGGTCACCACTCCGGTCGTCTCCAAGCCCAAGGTCGATTACGAGGACGAGAACAAGATGTCCGAGATCGCCGACCCCGTCGTCCACCGCCCGCGTCGCTACAACTACCGTGCGATGAAGTTCACCAACGGGAAGCTGGAGAACATCTCCAAGAAGGATTCGGACGAGGGAGTCCAGCGAATCGCAGGTCAGACCTCTCCACGTTCCGCACCCGTCGAACGCCTCCCTTCGGCGAAGCCGAGGAAGCCCAGGATATCGATCGACGGAGACGTCGGAAGCATCATGAGGCTGACCCTGCCCGAGTTGGACCTGGATGATGATTCCTGCACGGTCGACTTCGAGTGCATCCACATCCCGGAGGACGGGATGGAGGCCATATGCTTCGCGGAACCCCCCAGGATGGAGATCCCCTCCTTCGAGTTCCCCGCACTGTCCGCACCCGAGTCCGTGCCCGCTTTGAACCCTGTGATGGAGACTCCCAGGATAGCATCCGCACCCGAGACCCTTGCGATCGGAGCCGCAACAGAGATGGTCCTCATCCCCGCCGTCAGTGTGGTCCCCGTCACCGTCATGCCCGCATCGGAATCGGAGGACGTCCCCGAACCCGTGACGTCCGATGAGATGCCCACCGAGGAACCCGTGGTCGAAAGGAGGCACGCCGTCGTGTTCTCCTTCGGCGGAAGCGGTTCGGAAGGTTCCGTCTGCTTCTCATTCTGAAACCCTTGATGTAAAACCGGGAGGATCCGGAGAAAGGTCCTCCCGGATCATTCGTATCCCGCCGTTGCTGTCTTACTTTGTTTTAAATAAAGAATCCGTATGTGCGCACCATGGACCTATTCCAGCTGTTGCTCACAATGGCGATCCTGTTCATCCTCGCCCGTATAGGTGCGGCGCTGGTGAGCAGATTCGGTCTCCCCGGATTGATCGGAGAGATCGTGATGGGTATCATCATAGCGAACCTCGCATTCGGCGACTTCTCGCTCATGGAATTCCTAGATCTCAGCATTTCCAATCCGAACGTACCAGAATCCCATTCGAGCACGACCTACGAGATAATCGAGGCCTTCGCAGAGCTGGGAGTCATATTCCTCTTGTTCACAGTGGGACTCGAGACCAAGGTCAAGGACCTTCTCGGTGCCGGTAAGCCCGCGCTCCTCGCAGCCGTCCTCGGAGTCATCCTCCCGTTCGTGGCAGGATTCGCGCTCATCATCGCAGTGGACGGGGACATGCACCACGCCATGTTCATGGCCGCCGCGATGGTCGCCACGTCAGTAGGTATCACCGCGCGTATCATCAAGGACATGAAGCTCATGGACACCCGTGAGGCCCGTATCATCATCGGTGCGGCCGTCATCGACGATGTCCTCGGAATGATCGTCCTCGCCATCGTCAAGGGGATGGCGGAGTCCGGTGTCTCCATCGTCAACATCCTGTCCATCTCCATCCAGGCCGTCCTCTTCGTCGGAATCGTCATCCTGGCATGCAAGTTCGTGGTCCCGAAGGTCTACGATTACTTCGACGACAGGCGTCAGAAGTCCATCGCCGCCGGAAAGGTTCCCTACTCGGTGAACAAGCTCGTGTTCTCGATCATCGTCTGTCTCCTCATGGCTGCCTTCGCGGAGTTCATCGGATTGGCAGCGATCATCGGTTCCTTCCTCGCGGGTATGCTGTTCGCGGACCACGCGTGGGAGTGGGACCTGGAGCACAAGATCGAGTCGATCACCACCTTCTTCATCTCGTTCTTCTTCCTCAACGTCGGTCTCCAGGTGGACATCAGCACCCTCACGGACATGCACGTGCTCATCCTGGCGATAGTGGTCATCCTTATCGCACTCGCCACCAAG
The DNA here is from genome assembly GCA_016296195.1 of Candidatus Methanomethylophilaceae archaeon. Lineage (GTDB taxonomy): Archaea > Thermoplasmatota > Thermoplasmata > Methanomassiliicoccales > Methanomethylophilaceae > Methanoprimaticola. Next base: position 3,120 of record JAEDJU010000079.1, read on the forward strand.
TACATCGGTTGCGGAGTCGGAGCCAAGATGGGTGACAGGCAGCTGGACAAGGCCGGATTCAACATAGTCGGAGTCGGTATGATGCCCAGAGGAGAGGTCGGAATCATCGTGGCATCCATCGGTCTCGGAACAGGCATGATGTCCTCTGACCTTTATGCAGTCGTCGTTCTGATGTCCGTCGCCACGACGATCATCGCACCGCCGATTCTGTCCAAGCTCTTCAGGAAGAAGTACCACGAGGAGTACAAGATCACCGCTGACGACCTTATCTGATCCCGGAATGGTCAGAAAACCTCTTAAAAACCTTTTTTTTTCCAGCTTTTTTTGTGAATCAGGTGTTGTGTTTCCCATCACACGGATGCTAATTTCACATTATTATGTATGTATGATGTCTATCAACAGAGACAAACATCGTAGAATTATAATATTGAAGTATCACTCACATAGATGGAGGTTGGAATGTGGCAACACAATCATTCTATGAGGATCTGGTTCTCAGAACTCCGGAGGCCGTGAGGAATCTGGAGAGGGCCATTGAGTTGGCCGACAAACGTGGACCTCTCGTGCTGGAAGGTACCAAGGGAATATCCGACGATCCCGAATACGCTCGCAGGTTTGTAGAGAGGGTGATGGCACTTCGGGAGTTAGAAGATGAGTAACTCTCTTAGTTTCAAATTTCTATTTCTTTCATATCTTCTCGAGAGGTATGGGGAAGATGTCATTCAGAATGGCTTTAGGTTCTTCACCTGTGAGAGAGATCATGATCGGGGTGATCACTCAGTCGTTTTTCATAATCTGTTCTTTGATGTTTATGCCTATAGCCTCAGCTATAGGGTGATGAAAAAAGGAACGCTATCCCCGATCAGTTGAGGGGGACGATGACGTTCAGGAGTGTGACGATCACGATGAGTCCGATGGCGATACCGATGACCGTCTTGGGTCCGATCTTGACACCCTTCTCGTTCTCGGTGTCGAAGTATCTCATCAGACCTGCAGAGGACTGGAATCCGCTGTCGTTCTTCTTTGCCATGAATCGGCGAATCAGGGGTCCGTATATAACCCCTTTGGCCGAGAGTTCGTTTCACATGGTACCGAAACATCGGGAATGTCCTCCAACCTCGACCACTCTTTTTTATAGAACACAGATATCGTCTTTCCAAGGGATGCGTGCGATAGATGGCATTGGGAATAGGCAGCTGTGATTTCGACCGTATGTCCGACATCAACATCCGCGAACAGATCCTGTCCCTTCCCGAGCATGCATCGTATTCCGTGGATTCCGACCTCGGTTTCTCCGTTCCGGAGACCGGGAAGGTATGCTTCTTCTCATTCGGATTCAACACCACTGCTCCGGACATCGTGTCGGCTCATGCAGACCTGTTCTCCAGCAGGCAGGTCCCGTCTTACAGCGACAGTCGTGTCCCCGGTTGGGTGGATGGTGACACCGTCGTGGTTCTGATATCCTACGACGGTTCCGAGGAGGACATCTTGTCCGTCTATTCCGCACTGGAGGAGAGAGGATGCCACAGGGTGTGTGTGACATCGTCCGGACCCTTGCATGATGTTGCGGTCAGGGATTCCGTCCCATTTGTCGATATACCGTCCGGCATGAGCGCGAGGAGTTCCACGGGGTATGTCCTGGGTATACTGTGTTCTATCGTCCAGAGGGCGGGTGTCTGCAACGTCGCGGACAGGCTCAGGGACGAGGTCCCCTCCATGATCTCCTATCGCGATTCCATGATCGATTCACCGTATCCGAGGGAGTTGGCATCGGGGATATCCGGCAATGTGCCCGCTGTGTACGGGACCACCGATTTCCGTGCGGCGTTCAGGAGATGGAAGATGGCCATCAACGAGGACACGGCGGGACGCGCATTCTACGGGGAGCTCCCCGAATTCGATCACAACGAACTGGTGGGATGGTTCGACAGGAATCCCCACGCACCCGAGCTGAGGGTCGTCGTCCTGAAGGGACGCACCGGTTCCGACCTCCTGGATTTCATCGTCGACAACATGGTCGACATCCTGCGTTGCGAGGGAAGACCTGTCCTGACCGTCGAGATGGACGGGGACGATCCCCTGTTCAAGGCATCATGTACGGTGATCCTGGGCGAGATGGTATCCTCTGCATTGAGGATGAGAGGTGGCGTCCTATGACCCTGTCGACATCCGAGCAGCTCCATGCCTTCGTCGATGACCTGGAACGCACCCTCGGCACCGATGTGGGGTACACTCTGGATTGCAGGGACATAATCCTGTGCGGCATGGGAGGTTCCGCGATAACATCCGACGTGGTGGCCGACCTGTGTTCACCCGTCTCCGACAAGCAGATCACCGTCGTCCGCAGTCCGTTGCTTCCATCATGGGTCGGGAGGGGCACCCTTGCGATCATCTCCAGTTACTCGGGGAACACCGCGGAGACCCTGGAGATGTACCACAGGTCCATGATGAAGGGATGCACCGTGGTCGTCCTGACATCGGGAGGGAAGCTCCTGGACATGGCTACGCGCGACGGGGCCTACATCATGACCCTTCCGGAGGGCCTCCATCCCAGACATTCCATCGGATACATGATCGGCTACACCCTGGCGATAATGAAGGCCGCCGGATGTCCCGACATGTCCGACAGCATCCGTTCCATCCTGCCGTCCCTCAGGGACTACAGGAGCATGTTGGAGGGTCCGATGTCCATCGCCAGGACACTCGCATCGGAATACCTCGACCATGTGCCGGTGATATGTTCCGACAGCAGGATGAGGTCCGTCGTCTTCAGGTGGAAGACCCAGTTCAACGAGAACTCGAAATACGTGGCGTTCTGCAACCAGATCCCGGAGTTCGTGTACTGCGGGTTGGAGTCCTGGAAGGGTTCGGATGACTGCAACATGGCACTGACCGTGCTGAAGGCATACGGTGACGATCCGTCCGTGGACAGGACCATAGGGTCGTTGTCTGATTCTGGTACAGTCTTCCGTGTCATCGATCTGGGTGGATCGTCGGAGATGGAGGATATGTTCAGGGCCATCATGCTGGGGGACTACACATCCATCTACATGGCGGACATGCGTGGCATCGACTCCGCAGAGGTGAA
>JAEDJU010000080.1 GCA_016296195.1 Candidatus Methanomethylophilaceae archaeon
TTTCTTCAAGAGAAGTGCGGGCGTCACGGATGTCCTGTCCAACACCGGCCACGACCTGCGCGAGGTACGCAACCTCATCGACATCAGAGATTCCACGGACATGATGATGAGACGTCACAGGAGATTGATGGCAGAGGATTCACACCTTCTGGAGAACGATGACGCCGTGATGGGATACCTCTTCGTATCGATGATGAGTGCGAGGGGTGACGTCCCCCCGCTGGAGTGAAAGGGATTGTGTAAGAGGGCCCCGGCCCTCGTTTCCAAGGGGACCTCAGTCCTCTGTGTAGGTCTCCTTTGCGAGTTCCATCAGGACCTCCACCAGGACCTCGTATCCGGGAGGGACGTCCTCGTCGACGTTGCCCCTGCATTCCAGTATCCTGCCGTCGGTGTAGAGGACGGCCAGGTCCCAGTGCTCCCCATCCATCATGAGCGGGTACTCTATCCTGCTCCAGGCCTCGAGGTCGAGGGATTCTATTCTCCTCCTGGCCTCCTCGGCGGACTCCCCTGTGATCGTGATCGGGTCGTAGGCGATGTTGTCCTCCGTGTACACCACCCTGATCGAATCCTTCCCGAACATCACATGATAGCTCTCGTTCTTGTTCGGACAGTAGCACTGCGAGCATATCTCCAGTGCGCTTATCCTGTGCGCATCCCCCATGTTCATTGCCTCCTGTCGCCGTTCCCCGGCGTTCCTCTGCGTTCACGACGCACATTGTCCTTGCGATTCCTCTGGTTCTTGTCCATATCGCATATCCCTCCTCGGGATCCGACCCCTCGCGGTTTCCATCCATCTATCACCGTATCGGGGTGCGTTTGTTCCATCGTACTCGCTCTATAATAACTTTAAACTGTAATACATGTAATAAACGAAATCTAAGTAATAATGGTAATCGATGAAGCCCATAGCCTCAAACGTTATTACCAAGGAACCCACATGGTCGGCATTATGACCGAGGGATACACTCTGAAGGTGAGTTTCGTCAACCACCGCTCCACATACAGGAACATCCTCGTTCCCAAGAACTCCACCTTCGGGGATGTGGGCAGGGCGATCCGCAGGTTCATGGATCTGGACGACTCGGAGGGACACTTCTTCGCGGTCGTCGTGGGAACGGATGTCGTCATCATCGGCCCCGACAAGGGGAACGGACTCAACGAGGACGGCGTACCCCTGTCCAGATACGAAGGTCAGACCATCGGATACATCCACGATCTCGCCGAGAGGCACGTCATATCCGTCAGGTTCCTAAAGGACAGGCCCATGAAGGGTGAGGAACCGATCCTTCTGAAGGGGTCCGGAGAGGCACCCGTAACCCATGATGACCGTTGATTCCCGTGGATACTTCGGGAATCATCATGGTCGAACGACATACATCTTATAACCTAAAACCATTCGACCGCTCATGATCACGGACCGTCCGAGATGCAGAACTAGGGACATGTGCATAATCTGCGATTCCGTTCCCGGGAGCATAAAGACGTCCGAGGGCATGGTGTGCGAGGGCTGCATGCCGAGGGAACTCCTCCCACGCGCATCCGTTCTGAGACGCAGGGATATCACCGTCTTCATGAAGTCGCATCCGGGAGCACCCTCCTGTCTCGGAGACGGTGATATCGGAAGGACAGAAGGAACGGTCAGCGGGGACCGCAGCATGGCCATCACCCTCAGCGACGGGATCGTCCTGGCGGACGAGCTCAACGCGCAGATCCGCACCGCCGACTCCATCGACATGGTGGTGTCCTTCATCCTGATGTCCGGACTCAACCTGATCATCGATAGCCTCAGGGAGTTCACCAAGAGGGGGAAGCTGAGGGTCATCACGACGGCATACATGGGCACCACAGAGTACGAGGCCGTGGAACAGATCGTACGTCTCCCCAACACGGAGCTCAGGATGGAGCTGGATTCCGAGAGGAACCGCCTCCATGCCAAATCTTTCATATTCTACAGGTCCGGGGGCCACGGCACAGCATACGTGGGATCCGCCAACATCTCGAGATCCGCACTCACCAGCGGTGAGGAATGGGTCGTGAAGGTCAGGGAGGAGGACGTCCCCCTGGTGATAGACGACCTGAGGAAGGGCTACGAGGCCCTCTGGCGTTCGGGCCACATCAAACCGATTTCACTCTCGGACCGCGCCGAGGTCGAATCCGCATTGGAGAAGCGCGGGAGGTCATGACATGGGTCTGCATACGGAGATATTGTTCGGACAGAGGATCAGCTACGTGATGTACCAGAACAGGATGGATGTGATCCTGGGGGCCACGGTCACCAACGAGGGGGATGCCCTGGAGAAGGTGAACTTCAGGCTCACATCGGAACCGACGTTCTTCAGGGATGTGGAGTGCGGGGCCGACATGATCGGACCGTTCGACAGCATCGACCTGAGGGCGAATCCGTCCTTCAGGGTGGAGCTCGACCCGTCGGTCATCGAGTCCCTCACGGAGAGGATGACCAGCACGGTCCGGCTCACCGCAACGGACGGGGATGGGAACATCCTCTCGGAATCGTCCTGCGAGGTCACCGTGCTCCCGTTCAACGACTGGCCCGGATGCGACATGCCGGAGACCATAGCATCCTTCGTCACACCCAACGCCTCATCCCTCGCCGGGATCAGGGCATCGATGTCGGACATCCTCGTGTCCTGGGGGAAGAGTCCCTCCCTGGAGGGATACCAGTCGGACCGCGACAGGGTGCTGGAGATGGCAGCGGCCGCCTACGCCGCACTGGAGAGGGCGAACATCACCTACGTCAACCCGTCGGCGGGATTCGAATCCGCAGGACAGAGGGTCCGCCTCCCGGATGAGGTCCTGTCCAACCACGAGGGGACATGCATCGACCTCGCCGTCCTGTACGCATCCGTCCTGGAATCCATCGGACTGAACACCATGGTCCACATCGTCAGGGGACATGCCTTCGCCGGACTGTGGCTCGTTGACGACTACCACCCGGAGATGGTGATGTACGACAGCTCCGCGGCCACCCGCAGGATCCGCAACGGTGAGATGAGGGCGGTGGAATGCACCACGTTCACCAACGGTTCCAGGACCGGTTTCGAGGATGCCTGCAGGTCCGCGCTCTCGAGACTGGAGGATGCGGACTCGTTCATCTGTACCGTCGACATCAGGCGCACCCGCACCATGATCACCCCGCTCCCGGTCAGGAAGCTGGTGGACGGGGAATGGGTGGTCGAGAGGGAGGAGAGGGAGAGCATCACGTACGCGCCCTCGCCCGCGGACGAGATCTACGCCGACATGAGCTCCCGTCAGCTGACCAGGGTGGACAGGTGGAAGAGGGATCTCCTGGACATCACCAACAGGAACAACATGATCAACATGAAGCAGGGGACCAAGGTCGTCCCGCTGCTGGCATCGGACATCTCCGCCCTGGAGGACGGACTCGCCCGTGGGGAGGAGTTCACCCTTCTCCCGAGACCCCAGGAATGGGATTCGGCGAAGGTGTACGGTGAGAGGCCCTTCGAGTCGGAGAACTACATCGGGAACTACGCCATGTCCGCATCCGACGAACTCTCCAGGAGACGCATCAGGACACCCATGACCGAACTGGAGACGGAGAGGTCCCTGAAATCCGTGTACCGTCTGGCCACCAAGGAGCTGGAGGAGAGCGGGTGCAACTCCCTGTTCATAGCTCTGGGGATCCTGAGATGGTACGAGGGCAGGAGCACCGGGACCGCACGCTACGCACCGCTGATCCTCCTCCCGGCCGAGATCAAGAGACGGAGGAACGGCTATTCCGTGAACAAGCTGGACGAGGAGACTGTGTTCAACGTCACCCTCCAGGAGAAGCTCCGCCAGGAGTTCGATGTCATCCTGAACGTGGAGGACCCCCTTCCGACGGACGACGACGGCGTCAACGTCAGGAGGATACTGCAGAGCGTCCGCAGGGCCATCGACGGCAAGGAGGGATGGGAGGTCCTCGAGGGTGCCGCCCTCGGTGTGTTCTCCTTCAACCAGTTCGTGATGTGGAAGGACCTGGACTCCAACATCGACCGTCTCAGGGAGAACCCCGTGGTGGACTGCCTCATCGAGGGCAGACCCTTCCCGGCGGACAAGGACCTGGATGAGGATTCCGACCCGTACGGACTGTGCCTCACAGTCCCCGCCGACGGCTCCCAGATCAAGGCCGTGAAGGCATCCGGTAACGGGAGGACATTCGTCATGCACGGACCTCCCGGAACGGGGAAATCGCAGACCATCACCAACATGATCACCAACGCCCTCTTCCAGGGGAAGACCGTTTTGTTCGTGGCGGAGAAGCGTGCGGCGCTGGAGGTGGTCCAGAACCGTCTGGAGAAGGTGGGCATCGGGAACCACTGTCTGGAGCTACATTCCAACAAATCCGAGAAGGGAGCAGTCCTGGACCAGCTCAGGAGGGCGGTGACCCCCGACAGGGAATGCGACGAATCCAAACGCGACGAGCTCATGGCCAGGATCGAGGGGATACGGAACAGGCTGGACGCCTATGTGTCCGACCTCCACAGGGAGATGCCCTGGGGGCTCAGCGCATACGACTGCATATCGAGATATGAGGAGAACAACACAGGGGACTGCGTGGACATCGACTTCCTGACATCCAGGATCCAGAGGATGGGTCCTGGGGATGAGGAGGCCGCCGAGGACGGGGTCCGTCTCGCATGCCAGGCATACCGCATGGTGAGGGATGTCGACTGCCCCGAACTCAGGGAGATCGGCATCGACCGCGTGGTCGCCTCCATCAAGGACGACCTCAGATCGGTTCTGGATGAGACCTCCGGGAAGGCGGAGGCGGCCATAGCCTGCAGGAACACCCTCAGACAGTGCAACCTGCCGGTGGACATCGATGACCGGGAAGGGATGAGGAGGCTCATCGACACCATCTCGTCCATCGAACCGCACGTTGCAAAGGACCCCTATCTGAACGAGGTCCCCGAACTGACCGCGGAGATACGCAACGGTTTCGACCGCGTGACCTCATCGGTGAACGGATGGGTCGGCATGGGACTGAACATACACGTATCCAACGTCTCCGACGTGATGTCGATGCTGGACGGGCTCCAGCGCACCGTCTCCACCGCGCAGACGAGGGGGTATGTGGATGGTACCGGGATCACCCGTCTCCTCGATGACATCCGCAGGTTCTGCGCCACATACATCAGACTCAAGCCGGACATGGACGCCGTCTCCGCGACCTGGAGGGATTCCGTATACGGTCTCGATTCCGAATGGAGGGTGGCTGACAACTGGTCCTCCGCCAACTCGGCGGGTTTCTTCTCCAAGGGGAAGGCGAAGAAGGCATTCCTCGACAGGGCCGGACCCCACATGAGGGACCCCAACGCGAAGTTCGAATCCCTATCTTCCAGCGTGAACGTGATATCCTCGATATCATCCGAGGTCGGATCGCTGAGGTCCTTCCTGTCATCCTTCAGGACGATGACGGAAGGTATCGCCGAGGATGTCGGAAAACTCGCCTCCCTGTCGGAAAAAGCATCCGCCGCCATGTCCGCTGCATCATCCGTGAACATCCCCCTCCACGACCTGCCCACCATGTACGACACGGTGGTATCATCGCGTCACAAGGCAGAGGAGTACCTCGCATCCATGGAAATGTGGAACGAAGCATCGAGGGATGCCAGAGAGTTCATGATGACATCCGCCGACATCTCATCACCCGAATCCTTCATCGCCATGCGCGAAAGGCTGATCCCGCACCTGGACGGAATCTACGACTGGGCCAACTGGAACCACTACTCCGGACTCCTCCCCGGACTCGGGATCCCCGATGCGAAGGGGATGATCATGTCCGGCATCGACGAGGAGGTCCTGGTCAGGTCCGTCAACAGGTCCATGTACAGGACCATGGTGGAACTCTGCCGTCAGGAGTCGGAGGCCCTCAGGATGTTCAACGCATCCACCTTCGAGAACCTCATCGAGCAGTTCAGGAAACTGGACCTCACATACACCAACTACAGCAGGAACCTGCTGAAGCACAGACTGTCAAGGAACATACCCCGCAACATGGACAGCTCCGTGCCCGGAACCGAGACCAACACCCTCTACAAGGCCATCAACAGCACACGCCTCAGGAAATC
>JAEDJU010000081.1 GCA_016296195.1 Candidatus Methanomethylophilaceae archaeon
AAGGATTTCTTAGAGGATCCGCGCGAAAATGGGGAGAATATAGTGTACGAGTCATACTCTGAGGACAGCGTCAGCTACGCGTCATCCAACGGTCACACCAAAGTGCTGGATGATGTTTCATCGTCATCCATGATGAGTGTTTACTGTGGGTGCGGACGCATCGTCAATCAGGACCGTTCCGAGATGAAGCTGAAGCTCGACCTGGGAAAGGAGCTCGAGTGCACCACATGCCGCAACACCCGCATCTCCCACGAGATCGATGAGCTCAACCAGCATTTCGAGCCCGTCCAGGAAGAGACCGACGAGGTCCTCTGACCTCATTCTAAGAAACTTAGTGGGTAACACCCTTTTTATTATCTGTAATACTGAAAAAATATCCGGGGGATACCCCGGTAAGATCATTCGACAGGGGTCTCCTGCTCCGGAGTCTCCTTCTCCTTCTTGTCCGCGGTCTTCTTCGACCTCGAGGTCTTCTTCCTTCCGGGACAGTCGGGGTTGATGCACTCCTCGATGTTCCCCAGGGAGATCATGGGTGCCTTGCATATGGTGCATATCCTCCCTGCGGACGTTATGGTACCCCTTGGCCTCAGAGGGTAGGTCTGGGTGCATGCCGGCCATGCGGAGCATCCTGCGAACCTCCTTCCGGCCTTGGAGAACATTATCCTGATGTTGCCGTTGCCGCATGTGGGGCAGGGGCCGAGGTCGTTCCTCTCGGTGTTGCTCGTGCACTTGGGGTCGACACACTGTATGGATGGGGGATTGCCCTTCCTTATGACCTTCAGCTGGGGCAGTCCGCAGACGGGACAGGTGGTCTCCATGGTCTGGACCAGGGCTCCTCTGGGAAGCGGGTACGCACGTTTGCAGTCGGGATATCCGTCGCATCCGATGAAGTTCCCGTTCTTGGACCTCTTGATGGTCATGTTGTTACCGCATGTGGGGCAGATACCGATGTGCTGCTGTGAGCGGAGGGCCGTCTTGATCTCCTGACCGATCTCCTCGGAGTCGGTGGATATCTGTACGGCGACCTCGTGGAGCATGTCCTGCGATTCCTTGACGACTGAATCCAGTGTGCGCTCCCCATCTGTGATCTTCAGCATATCCGCCTCCAATTTGGCGGTCATGTCCGGTTCGGTGATGCCTCCTCCGTGCTTCTCCAGGGATTTTGTCAGGGCGATACCGCTGGGGGTCGGGATCATGTAGTTCCCCTGGACGTAGTTCCTGGAGAACAGCTTCCCGATGATGTCGTGCCTTGTACTCTTGGTACCCAGCTGGAGTCTGTCCATCTCCTGGATCAGGGATCCCTGGTTGTATCTGTACGGGGGCTTCGTCTCCGATTCGGCGATGGTCATGGACCTGATGTCCACCTCGTCCCCGATCTTCATCACAGGCAGCTTGGAATCGTTGGATTTGAGGTACTTCTTGTAGTACTTCTTCCAACCCTGCTTCTTGAGGACGTATCCCTCGGACAGGAACCTCTCGCCGGAGACCTCTATGGTGCACTTGGTGATCTCCGCCTCCGCGTTGGGTCCGACGGTGGCGAGGAACCTCCTGACGATGAGCTCGTAGAGCTTCCACTTGTCGCCCTTCATCTTGTCGGATGATGCCCCTGCGGTGGGGTATATCGGCGGGTGGTCCGTGGTTCTCCTCTTTCCCTTGGACGGGACGATCTTCTCCTGTGCGAGGATCTCCTCGGCCTCGTTCTTGAACTCGGAGTCCTTCAGCTTCTCCAGGACGGACCTCAGGCTGAGGCTCTTGGGGTACTCGGTGTTCTCGGTACGGGGATAGGAGATGTATCCTCCCGTGTACAGGTCCTCGGCCAGTTTCATGGCGACGGTCGGGGGTATTCCGATCTTGTTCGCCTCCACCTGCATCTGTGTGGTGTCGAAGGGTGCGGGCCTGTACTCCTCCTTGGTTGATACCTCATATTCGGTGACGGTACCGGTCTTGGCATCGCTGACGACCGCCAGGATGGCCTCCGCTTCGTCCTTGTCCCAGAACGGGTTGCCCTCGTGGTCTCCCTTGAAGGCCAGCATCCCGAACTTCCCCACTATGTTCCAGAATGGAACGGGTACGAAGTTCTCGATCTCCTCGTGTCTGTCCACCAGGAGCTTGAGTGTGGGGCTCTGGACCCTTCCGACGGACATGAAGTTCTTTCCGACCTGGCCGGATGACAATGAGATGAGCCTTGTGAGGACGGCTCCCCATGAAAGGTCCACGATCTGCCTCGCCTCGGCCGCGTCCGCGAGCCTGCTGTCGGGTTCGGTGAGGTTGTCGAAGGCGTTCTCGACCTCCCCTTTGGTGAGGGCGCTGAACTTGGCTCTCCTGACGATTGACATGTCGGCACCGATCTCACGGACGGTCTCCATACCGATGAGCTCTCCCTCCCTGTCGTAATCGGTCGCGATGATGATCTCATCGGACTGGGCGGCGAGCTCCTTGATAGTGTTAAGGATGGACTTCACGCGGACCGTCTTGATCTGCGGTGCGTAGACGAGGTCGACCGGCGGCGTGGAGCTCCAGTCGTTGTACTCCTTGGGGTAGTCCAACTCGATGATGTGTCCTCTGAGGCTGACGACGTTGTACTCGTCAGCACCGGATTCGAAAGATATCACCGTAACACCTCCGCTGGTCGTGGAGTGGGACTTTCCGTCGGACAGGATGGTGGAGATCCTCCTGGCAGCATTCGCCTTCTCGGTGATAATCAGCTTTCTCATCGTCAGATGGCACATCCTGAATGATATTAATAGTTCGCCCGTCACGTCTGGACGTGTCGGAAGCAATATGTTGGACATAACATCCAATCATTGTCCACATCGTCTGCCGATAGGCATCTCTGTCCGTCCTGAATCCATCCATGGATACGGTTATCTGGTCCTCTACGATGTGACGGGCATGCGTGTCGGCGAGTTCCTGGAGATACTCCGCGGTATGGACGGTGTCATAATGGCCGATGTCATGCCCGTTGACCTGATCCAGGAGGTCGCCGAGATGGAAACATCCATCGACTGTATATCGGGAGGGATGAGGCTGGAGAACATAGGTCTCTTCCAGTGCCTCCATAGGGAGGAGGTCATCGTGTTGCTGTCCGACGGCGTGTTCGAGCGTCCTAGGGAGATAACGATCAGGATGATCGACACCGACGGCGTGGTGATAGGCCATGATGTTCCCGAATACCTTCGGGAGGAGCTGTCCGGACGGGATGATCTGATATGGATGTCGGACGGATTCGTGCTGTTCCCCAATCTGATCACAAACAAGGATGCGAAGATGGTTATGGGATGCAGCACCCTCAGGTTGAACGGTGTCCCCGAAGAGGTGGATGCCAGGATATTCTATCCGTCGATAAGTTCGGCGGAGATAATGAACAGAAGATTTGGGGTGGAGGGAACGGGCATATCCGCCGCGGTGATCGGGGTGGACGGCCTGGAGCCCTCCTGCGGACAGTCAGTGTCTGTGTCCGATGTGGTGGAGGTTCCCTGTGGAGGGGGCCGCCATGGTGAGCCTTCCCCTGAGGACGCCCTTTATCGATGTGACCTCGTTGGCGAATGATTTCATATCGCCGAGTTTGCCCTCGCAGATGAGGATCTCCATGCACTTCTCATGGTCCAGGTGGATGTGGACGGATGTCTTCACCATGTCCGTGTGGGCGTGCTGGATGTCGGTGAGCTTGTCCCCGACAGATGTCATGGTGTGATCATAGACCATCACGATGGTTCCGACCATCCATTCCTCGTCGTTCTTCCATTCGTTCTCAGCGAGGGAGTCGCGGACAAGGTCGCGTATTGCCTCGGATCTGCTGACGTACCCTTTCTTCGATATCGATTCATCGAACTCTCTGAGGAGTTCGGGTTCGAGGGAAACACCTATACGTGTTACGCCATCCATGTTTTACCCTATTCAAGTAACACTTATTAACCTTTTTTAGGGGTGTTCATATGCACCGGTGTTCCGTTCCCGCTCTTTATTCCGTTTGGAATATTACTTTCACGACAAATTAAATACTAAATTTCCTATCTGAAATATAGGAAATATGCGGGGACAAACATCCCGCAGATCTTCCGGGGAATGTGGCAGATGCCGCATCCTCTCAGGGCCGTCCGTGAGGACGGAGGCATACGAACAACCGTTCCGGCACGGTGATGAATGCCGGAGGACGATCAGAAAGGAACGTGAGAGATTGTCAGCAGCAGAAGCATGGAACGTGGGCTCCGAGGCGGGCCCATCAAATGACACCCCATCAGTATCGTACTATGGAAGTGCCCACAGCACGGGGTATTATCCCGTCGCAGGAATGGACATGATGTACTGTAGTGGTCCTTCCGCACAATGGTACGGTCAGACGGACGCGGTCATGCGCTGCCCAATCTCTCCCCCGGCGGGTCCTGGTCTCAGAAGGGGTTCAAGGCGTGCGTTCCTCTCCAGACGTTCCGCGGGTTTCTCCGACGGAACCGTCCAGGGGTCCATAGACCTCGGAACCGCTTCCTGATCCTACCATTGCATCAGGCCCCGGTCAAATGGGTTTGACGTTTTTTCTCCGACGGGGCCTTCCTCCTCTATAATCTACCATTCTCTTTCCCGATTCACCCATCTCCTCTTCTATATCTTTCCGTGCATTCCCTTCTTCTGTACTTCCAGGCCTATTCCTTTCAGAATTATAATTTCAATAGGTCTAATATACTCTTTTTTCATATAGGAAATTAGGGAATAGGAAAGGCAACCAATCCTATTCCCCGTCGGAATGACGGATCCCGTGGGGAGAAGTTGGGGCGGTCCCATCCAGGAACCGTTCTGTAATCGGGTTCCGCCTTCCGGCACCGCACCCCGGTCCAGGGAACCGGCCTTTGCATGATGGGGGCAGGACCAGGGTGCGCATTGCACGGGAGGTCGCCCACCGGCCTCCGCGGGGACGGTTTTATCCATGGGCCGTCCCCGTTTTCCCTTATACGCCCGTATGGAAACAACCATTATATCCGCGGTTCCAGATGCCATGTTCATGTCTGTGAACTCTGAGAACCTCGAGCGCGCAATCGTATCCGCAATCAGGAACGGCGTCGAGGACCAGGACATCGCCGTCGCCTTCTCCGGAGGCCTCGATTCCGGTCTCGTAGCCGCTATCGCAAAGGACTACGCCAGGTCTGTCACCCTCTACACATCCGGAAAGGAGCAGTCCTACGATGTGGTCATGGCACAGGAGATGTCCGAGAGGCTCGGACTTCCTTGGCTTCACATCCCGATCACCGCAGACAACATCGAGTCCAGGCTCAGGGAGATGATCACCATCACCGGTACCTCCAGTCCCCTGACCCTCTCCTTCGAGCTCCCCCTGTTCTTCGTGTGCAGGACCGTCCACGAGAAGCTGGTCCTGGGCGGACAGGGATCCGACGAGTTGTTCGCCGGTTACTCCAAGTACGTCGGCATGTCCGATGACGAGCTCTCCAGGGCGATGAAGTCCGACATGGGCAAGCTGATCACATCCACCATCCCCCACGAGACCAAGGTGGCCGACCACTTCGGAAAGAAGATCCTGTACCCCTACATGGACCCCATCGTCACCATGCAGGTCAACGCCATGGACCTGAAGGAGCTCAAGCCTGTCGATGCCGACTCCAGGAAGATGCTCCTGAAGCAGGTCGCCAGGAACCTCGGATACCCGTTCATCGCGGAGAAGAGGAAGAAGGCTGCCCAGTACGGATCCGGAACCATGGACCTGGTCCGTGAGGTCGCCAAGAACAAGGGCATGACCTACAGCGAGCTCGTCGATTCCATTTACAGAGAGATCTTCGAGTGAGTCACGTACTCCATGTACATGAGGGCGGGGTCCAGGTCCGTCAGGCTGTAGAGCATGCGGGTGCCGACCACGTCCTCGATCTCGTTCAGATAAACCCCTTCCCTCCCGAACACGAAGTC
>JAEDJU010000082.1 GCA_016296195.1 Candidatus Methanomethylophilaceae archaeon
CTGGTCCAACGAGTCCGTCGAGTACCACCCCGAGTTCGGTGGAACCTCCGTCCAGTGCTGGTTCGGATCCATCGCTTACGAGGCTGCACTCATGAACACTGCAACCCAGCTCGGCCAGGAGAAGACCCTCAGGGACCTGTACATGTACGCTGACAGGACCAGGGGACCCGAGGGATACGTCCTCGCATACGACCACGCATACATGGTCGGACAGGCTATCGCCGAGAACGGAAACGACCTGTACCTCAGGGCAAAGGCAGCTGGACTGACCGGTGCCAAGATCATCAAGGCCGGATACGACTCCAAGGAGCTCGGACTGACCAACAAGCAGCTGGACACCCTCAACTCCATCATCAAGACCCTGGAGTCCCTGCCTGACGACACCGACAAGATCACCGAGTTCTGCACCAAGGAGTACAAGGACTCTGTGCCCAACTACAACCCCAAGAACTACGACCTCTGAGTCTAGTCGGGGTTTCTTAAACCTTTTAGGCCCGGGAGACTACTCTGTCTCCTTCCGGGCCACCTTTTTCCTTTCTTCCATTTCCATCGTTCGTCACGTCTGTCCCGACGATGCCAACTTTTAATATCTGGCTATGTGTGCATTGAACCGCAATGACAATCCTCATCGCATACGACGGGAGACCCAATACGGAGAGGGCTCTCGATTACGCAGTGAGACACTCCGTCAATTACAATGAACCCCTTTACATCCTCACAGTGGTATCCAAGGATCAGATGGATCCAGAGGATCCCGACCCATCCGTCCGTGAGTACATGGAGGCGGCCCAGCGCAAGGCAGCCTCTCAGGGAGCGGTTGTGCACACGATAATCGAGACCGGAAGGCCCGATGAGACCGTGCTCGAGACCGCCGGACGTTTCAAATGCGATACAATAGTCGTGGGAAGATCCAACAAGTCACCTCTTGACAGGTTCATCCTGGGAAGCGTTTCCAACTACATTGTCAAGAACGCTCAGTGCACCGTCATCGTTGTATCGGATCCGGAGGAGTGATGAACAGGTCGTTCGCGACCATCATCCCCTCCATATCACGTTTTCAGAAAAGGGAAAAGGTTTGGGGCCGTGGCCCCTTTTTGATCAGTTTCCGTTGGTGACCTTCTCCATGAGTCCCTGGGACTTGGCGATGGATTCCTCGGACATCTTCAGATCGTTCTCGATCTGATAGTCGGTGTGCTGCTCCATGCAGTCCACGGATGCGATGAGGATTCCCTCGTCGGTTGCGGTGAACTTGACGGTGATGGGTGTGTTCTTGGTCACATCCATGGGCAGCTCCATCATGAACTCTCCGACAGGGGCTCCGTCGATGATGGCGGTCTTCTTTCCATCGGCGTCGTTGACGGCCGCATCCTCGTAGATCTCGACCTTGATGGTGGACTGGCCGTCATCCACGGGGTAGTATGTCTTGATGGACTCGATGGGGAGGACCTCATTCCTGAAGATGATGTTGGAGATCATCTCGGTTCCGTCCTCGTAGATGGCCTTGATTCCGAAGGTCTTGCTGAGGACGTTGTGGACGCTCAGGACTCCCTCAACGGGCTCTGCGGGAGCTCCGGTCTGGGGATCGACGGGTGCATCGGCGGGCATCAGTGCGTTGGACTTGGCGAAGATCGCAGCTCCCTTTGCGACGGACTGGTCGGGGTCGAAGACCTTGATGTTGGCATCGGGGTACTTCGCGGCGATGGCGTTCTTGACCTGGGGCATCCTGGAGGATCCTCCGACGAGGACGACCTCATCGATGTCGGCCATGGAGAACTCCTTGGAGGCGAGGACCTTGTCGATGACCTCGACGGTCTTCTGGATCAGACCTGCGGAGGCGGCCTCGAACTCGTCACGGGTGATGGTGTATACGATCTTCTGTCCCTCGACGGTCAGGGTTCCCTTGGTGGACTCCGCGGTGGAGAGCCTCTTCTTGATGGTCTCGGAGTCGTTGACGAGGCTCTGCCTGATCTCCTCGTCCTCGTCCAGGGTCTCGATGTCGACTCCGGACTCCTCGGAGACCTTCTCCTTGATGATCTTGGAGATGACCGCATCCCAGTCCTTTCCTCCGAGGAACCTCTCTCCGTCGGTTGCGACTGCGGTGAATGCACTTCCCTCGATCTCGAGGACGGTGACATCGAATGTTCCTCCTCCGAGGTCGTAGACGAGGACCCTCTTCTTGCCGTCGGCTGCGTTTCCGAAACCGAAGGAGATGGCGGCGGCGGTGGGCTCGTTGATGACGGTGACGTCGTCCAGACCGGCGATGGTTCCGGCGGTCTTGGTGGCGTCCCTCTCGTTCTGACCGAAGTATGCGGGACAGGTGATGACGGCTTTCTTGACGTCGCAGCCGTGGTTCTCGTTGAAGTCGTTGATCATCTTCCTGAGGATCACTGCCGAGAGCATGATGGGGTTGTATTTCTCGCCGTCGATATCGACTTCGTAGTCAGTTCCCATCTGCCTCTTGATGGCTGTGATGATCCTCTCCGGGGGATACATCATCGCCATGTCCTTGGCGGGTGATCCGACGATGATCTCGCCGTTCTCGTTGAAGAGGATGACTGAGGGTGTTGTGTCTTCTTGCTCGAAGTTTTTCTCCACAACGGGGTCCCCATCCTCGTCGATATATGCAAGGCACGAATATGTCGTACCGAGGTCGATACCGATGCAATACTCACTCATTCTTCTTCCTCCTGTCTCTCGGTTTCCTTTTCTTCGGATTTCTTGTCTGAAGTCGTTTCGGAAGTCGTTTCATCCGCCTTCGCCGTCTCGGTGAACCTGTAGATCGTGACCTTCTCCTTCAGAAGGACCTTGTTTCCGATCTTGTATCCGTCCGAGAGCCTCTCGGCGATCATACCGTTCTTCTCCTCGTCATCGGTCGGTACCACACCGATGATCCTTTGGTGGAGTGTGTTGAGCCTGTCGTAAGGGAACGGTCCGATGTAGACCCCTCCGTCGGTGAGGATGTTCTCCATGTCGACGCTGTACGCCTCGAATGAGGACAGCACATCCTCCGCGGTCATGTCCCCTATGCGTTTCCTCATACCCTGGCAGAGCTTGAAGAAGTCCTCCCTCATGACGGAGATCTGCTCCATGGCCTTCACCAGGTTCTTGTTGGATGTGTCCGCGTCCCTCTTGTCCAGGGATGCGGTGAGTGTCTTCATCTGCTCCTTGGATGTGAGGTATGCAGACATGTCCGGCATCTCGACCTTGACGGGCTGGGGTTCCGCGACCGCGGGCTCCCTGTCCTTCAGGTCCTCCAATATGTATCTGATCTTCAGGAGCTCGCTGCGGATCTCCTTCATGTCCTCATTCTCGGGAGCCGGTTCGGTGGCCTCCATGCGGATCTCACCCGCATCCTCGGAAACACATTCCTCGTACACAACCTCCTCATCGTTCTCGGCGATGTCGATGGGGATCTCCCCCGAACCCTCCTTGATGGTGAATCCGTTGACGAGGAAGTTCTTGATCTTGTTCTCGTTCATCTGAGTCCCTCCCTGTTGAGCAGCCATATGAACGGGTCCTCTACCCTCATGGGCGACACACCCCTGGGGAGGCTGCTTCCCACAGGGTTGCATCCCAGGGCCGAAACGGCGAAGAAGCAGTGCTCCTTGAATCCGTTGACCATCTGGATGAAGTTGTCACCGACCGTCCTTCTGAGGTATTCGGACAGTTCGGCATCTATCTGGAGGAAGTTCTCCTCATCGTACTTCCCGTGTTCCCTGGGGATGAACACCGATGCGTTCTTCCCGAACAGGACTTTGTCCTCCTCATCATTCTCGGCGTTCTTCATCAGGACGTCGCATTTCGTGAGGCAGACGGCCAACGGGATGTCGATCTTGTCCTTGGACCTGATCTTCTTGTTCCCGCGTATGGTCTGGCAGATGTTGTTCAGTATATCGGAGACGTCCGGTCCCACGGAGGGCTTGTTCTCCACGTTGATCCTGTTGTTGATGTACTTCACCTGGAGTGGGTCCACCAGGTAGACTATGCCCGCGGCGTTGGTTATGAACGCGTCCATGCTCAGGGACGAGATCTTCCCACTGGATGTCAGGTCCTCTCCGGCGGTGTCGAAGAACGCGAAGGTGTAGACCTTCGGCCTCTCCTCGTCGAAAAGTCTCAGGTAGTAGATCAACGGTTCACGCGATTCGTTCGATATGTCGAATGATTTCGTGGGCAGCAGCTTCCTCTTCTCCTCGAACAGGCGGCGGTAGTACATGTCCCTGTAGCGGAGTGTGGTGCTGTCGTTGGCCGCATGGAGGACGCCGTCGAATTCGCTCGACACATAGTTCTTCAGCTGGTTGATCAGCACGGCTATGTAGTGGCTCTTCCCCACACCCTTGGGTCCCAGGATCACGAAGATGTTGTTCCCGTCCTCCTCGGCTCCCGGGGGGATGTTGTTGTGGCATATGGGACAGACCCTGGTGTATACAGGACGTTTGCATATGTCGCACAGTCCGGAGGAGTTCCTGATGATGTGCTGTTTGGCCACAACCGCATCGGGTCCCTCCGGGTCCTTCCCGTAGAAACGGCTCTTCTCCGGGTCGATCTCGGAGAGTCCGTCCCTGGAGATGTACTTCTTGGCATCCACGTTCTTCATGCTGAATGCGGCGGATGCGAATGATTTGGCGCATGTCGGTCCGGTGCACACGTAGTGGACATCGTTGAGGTCTATCCTGCTGAAGCAGTACGGGCAGACATACTCTATCGCGTTCTTGTCCTTCCTGGCCATCTCAGTCCCTCCTGTACAGCGGGTGCACGAACCTGTAGAGGTAGTAGTTCTCCTCGTTCTCGAAGAACAGCCTCATCTTCTTGATGTCCGTCACCTTCCCGTTGGGGATGGTTATCTGTGCGGCACCTCCGGACAACCTGACCGTCTGGTCGGATCTCCAGACCACCTCTCCATCGCACCTCTTGAGCGGGATACCCTCGGTGACCTGCACGGCGATGATCTGCGGCAGTTCGGGGATGGTCTTGTCGGTCGTGATCTCCAGGGTGGTTCCGGAACGGTCCTGTTTGACGTTGTACCTGACCTTCTTGCACTCTGCGGAGTACACGTCCAGGGCGAGTCCCCTGGAGGGGATGTCCTCATCGTCCACACGGTAGATGGCGAAGATGTTGAGGCACTTCTTCACGGACTTGCCCATGGGGATCCTGATGAGCTTCTCCTCTTGGTATTCCTCGCGTCTTACCGTGAGGATCTCGGCATCGATGTCGTTGAGGTTTCTGACCCCGTTGTTGGATATGACGACCTTGGCCTCTATGGCCTCGGGGGGCCAGATCATGGTGAGGATGCAGTCCCTGTTGCTGAGTGTGGTCTTCACATCGCGGAAGGGTCTGACGTTGGCCACCATGGCCTCCCTTCCCTTCACGGCCATCCTGCCGCGGGGGATGATGGGGTAGACGTACTGCACAGCACCGTCCGGGAGCATGAACCTCGCTCCGTCGACGAACTCCTGCACAGGTTCGACCTTGGTCATCCACGAACGGATGTCATCCATCTTCACCAGTCTTCCCGGGATGGATATCCTCTTGGGTGTGATGTACAGTTCGACCTGTTCCTCGGTGGACCATCTGGCGGTGTAGCTTCCGTCCTTGCTGTTCCATCTGATCTCCATGTCCTTCACGGGCTCTGGAGCATCGACAGGTATCGCGGCGAACATGTTACCGGCGGACCTCTCTACACGGCTGCGGGTCTCGTACTCGGCGACGAAAAGGTAGTAGTACTTCTTCCCGCCGGTGAGTCCGGTGTCGTCGTACACGGTCTCCCCGTTCAGGGCGATCTCTATGCCGTTCCCGTTGCCGGTGGAATCCTCGGTCCTCCACAGGCGCACCCTCGTGCAACCGCGGGGCTTCTCGTACATGATCCTGAGCCCACCGTCTATGGGTTCGATGTGGACGTT
>JAEDJU010000083.1 GCA_016296195.1 Candidatus Methanomethylophilaceae archaeon
AACTGCAGGAAGGGGGATGTCGTCGTGGGGATGTCCACCTCGGGTAATTCCAAGCACGTCGTCCTGGCCATGGAGGCCGCGAAGGAGAAGGGTGCCAAGACCATCTCGTTCACAGGCGACGGCGGGGTTCTCAAGGACATGGTCGACTGTCCCGTGATCATCCCCTCGAAGGAGACTCCGCGCATCCAGGAAGGTTACCTCTGTGCCAACCACATCATCTGCGGTATCGTTGAGAGGGAGCTCTTCGGTCAGTAGGCGGTTTTCGTCGACCGTGATGACACACTTGCCAAGGATATCCCGTACTGCAGCGACCCAGATGCCTTCGAGGTCTACCCCGATGTTCCGGCGGCAGTCAGGCGTCTGAACGATGCCGGATTCCTGGTCATCGTCATCACCAACCAATCAGGATTGGGGCGCGGTTACTTCGACGAGGCCACCCTGGCAGCCGTTCACGGGAAGATGGTGAGCAGCATCGAGGCCGGAGGGGGTCGCATCGATGACATATTCTACTGTCCGCACACCCCGGACGACCACTGCGACTGCAGGAAGCCTGAGATTGGCATGGGTCTGAAGGCCGTCTCAAAGCACGGAATAGATGTCAGGCGCTCGTTCATGATCGGCGATCATGACAAGGATATGGAGTTCGGAAGGCGTCTCGGATGCGGAACCATCAAGGTCGGTTCCGGTAAGACGTTCTCGCTGGCTGTGGACGAGATACTGTTATCCTGTCATTGATTGATATCGGAAAGGTATCTATATGCGCACACGTGTGCGCAATCCGGTGTAATGGCATGTATGTTATCTCCCTGATTGTGAAGAACGAGTTCGGCGTCATGCAGAGAGTCATGGGCGAGTTCACTCGCAACAAGATCAATGTGGAGACAATCGTCGTGGGCAAATGCGAGCTCAAGGGCAAGTCCCGCATCGTCCTCTCAGTGGTCGACAAGGATGTTGCGGAGATCGCCATCGGAAGGCTCCAGAAGCTCCAGGACGTCTACGATGCAGAGCTGGTTCCCGAGTCCGGCCAGTCCGCATACGCGTTGCTATCCACCTCCAGCGGAAACGTCGGTGTTGTCGGCGGATCCGATCAGGTCGAGGAGCTCATCGACCGCAGTAAGCCTGACAGATACGTCAAGGCACTAAACGCCCTTTGATACAACTGATTACATTCCAAGGTGTTCACAATGGATAAGACAGAGAAGATCTGGCTGAACGGAAAACTCGTTAACTGGGAGGATGCGAAGGTCCACGTCCTCTCCCATGCCCTCAACTACGGAACCGGTGTTTTCGAGGGTATCAGGGTCTACCACACCCCCAAGGGACCTGCTATATTCAGGCTCAAGGACCACGTCAAGAGGCTCATGGACGGATGCAAGATCATGGGTATCGACCTCGTCTTCGAAGGCAAGGAGTACGGATTCGATGACCTGATGAATGCCATCAAGGACACTGTCAGGGCCAACGGTGATGCGGTCGATTACGTCAAGCCCTGTGTCTTCCTCAGCGGAGAGGAGGTCGGACTCAACCCTGTCGGAGTTCCCGCCTCCATGGCAATCACATGCATCCACATGGGTGCCTACCTGGGTAAGGACTCCAGTGCGGGGGCCAAGCTCATCACATCCTCCTGGCACAGGCCCGACAACCTCTGCGGACCCGCAGGGGCCAAGGTCAACGGAGCGTATGTCACCTCCACCCTCGCCAAGAGGGAGGCCGTCCGCCAGGGAGCGAACGAGGCCGTCATGCTCAACTCCGTCGGACATGTCGCCGAGTGCACCGGTGAGAACATCTTCATCTACAGGCACGGAAAGATCCTGACCCCCGCGGTCGCCGAGTGCATCCTCGAGGGAATCACCAGGGGATCCATCATCCAGGTCGCCAGGGACATGGGATACGAGGTCATCGAGACCGAGGTCTCCAGGTCAGAGCTCATCTCCGCGGATGAGGTCTGGATGACCGGAACCGCCGCCGAGATCGCACCCGTCACCATCATCGACGGAAGGCAGATCGGAACCGGTAAGATCGGAGAGGTCGCAACCGGAATCCACGCCAAGTTCCATGACATCGTCACCGGCAAGGACCCCAAGTACGAGTCCTGGCTGGACTACGTCAACTGAGACTTTCCAGGAAACCCTTTCCATCCCTCATGGGATGGTTTCTCTTCCTCAATTGTACATCCAGGATTACGACGATCGTCGTATCTCTATAGAACTATTGAAATACGGGGTATCCCTACGAATCCGCGATACCCCATGCCCGGAAGCTGCACAGTCGTCATTCCCACCTACAACGAGGAGAAGAACATAGTCAACATGGCGAAATGCCTGAGGGAGATGTATCCCGATTTCAAGATCATGTTCATGGACGACAATTCCACGGACCGTTCCAAGGAGCTCATCGACGGTCTCAACGATCCCAAGACCATCCTGGTCACCAGGAAACCCGAGGAGAGGGGTCTGGCCGCAAGTGTGTTCCAGGGCATACTGGAGTGCGGAACCGACTACTTCATGACCATAGATTGCGACTTCCAGCATCCTCCGGAGGCATTGGGCAGGATGTACGCCAAGATGGAGGAGGGTGCGGACCTCACCATCGGGGTCAGGGACGACAGGTTCGCCCTCGGATTCGTCCGCTGGGCAGGTTCATGGGCTTTTAACATATTCGCCGACCTGTTCCTCCTATGGCATGGTAAGAAGATCTCCAAGGACGTCATGTCCGGACTCATCGCCGGAAGGACCGATGTTTTCGTCCCGGTCATAAAGGAGAACTGGGACGGTCTCGAGATGCAGGGTTGGAAGGTCCTGTTGGATCTCCTCAAGTTCGGACCCAAGGATCTGAAGATCTCCAATGTGAACTACAAGTTCGGAAAGAGGGCCGAGGGAGAGTCCCACATCAGCCCCCGTGTGGTCGTCACCACCTTCCACCAGTGCGGTTGCTTCGGCAGGTTCTGTGCCAAGATCTACGCCAAGTTGAAGAAGTGCTGATTTCCAGCCTTTGGTCCCATTTCAGGAAATCGGTGTGAATCCACGGTTCGGATTAAATATGGCTATTTTTTCCTAACAGTCATGTTACGTGCTTCGACACTCAGACTGCTCACGATAGTGGCAGCGTTGGTGCTGGCAGTGATGTCGGTACTGATAGGCGGCATGTATTGGGTTCTCGTCGTCGCCATCAATGTCGTACTCCTCACCCAGCCTTCACGTAGCAAGGTGGGGGAGGAATATTCCAGATACATAGTCCTCCTGAGTCTCCTGGCGATAGTGGGGGAGATGTTGAACATCCTGTTGGGTGAGTACACGCATCTCTATGACGGCATTATTTTCCTGAAGGTGGGTCTGGAGGCATACATCTCCGCGTTCTTCATGACCCTGTCCACATTCATGTCGGGTCTCATGTTCATATCCCGCATGGATATGATCTCCGGGAGCATACATCTCACCAAGAGATGGGTTGTCCTCTTCGCGATGATGTTCGCCCTGGCTATCTCGGTCGGAAGCCTGTTCTTCGAGTTCGTGTACCTCTATTCGGAGGGATACTACATGTTCAATCTGGATTCAGATAATCCGGATCCAGCGGACCGTGTGTCCAACAACCTCATGATGGCAGGACCGTTCGTGGCCACCTTCGCATCCGCCCTGTTCGCGATAATAACGACAAGGTTGATGAGAGGTCATGGCAAGGAGGTCCTCTACGAGGAGGGAAGGAGATGAACAGACGTTTCGATTATTCCGATGTCATCGCGGTCCTCGCATGCATAGCCATCGCGGTCATGAGCATCATCTCGTATCTGTACACCAGTCGTTTCGGTTACGAGGTCTGTACAGGGGTGTTCTGTGCCGTGGTGTGTCTGGCGCCCACGGTCCTCAAGCACTACGGTGTCCTCAGGCTCCCTCCGATCTTCGTATCGGTCATCATGCTGGCGATATTCCTCCATGCATACGGTGTTCTTCTGCTCAGCTACGACCTGATCAAGTACTACGACACCATGACCCATTTCATATCATCCGTCGTGGTCTCCATGTGCGTCTTCTACACGCTCATGTGCTATCAGGTGTACAGCCACGGGGCCGTCAGCTTCACGGGTGCGAAGATGTCCCTTATGATCGCCCTGATAATGCTGGGATTCAGCGCGTACTGGGAGGTATTCGAGTACATCGTGGATATCACCACCGGAACCACGATGCAGTACAGTCCCTTCGACACCCTTCGTGACATGCTCTGCAACACCAGCGGAACAATACTAGTGTCCGTATGTGCGGGAATATACACCCGCAAGAAGCCGTTGAAGATCCTCGTGGATTCATTCGAGCTCCATCCCCGTCTCCAGAGGTTCATAGAGGATCCGTTCGGGGAGAAGGACAAGCAATAAATACGGGCATCAGATAGTCAGCGTGCTCTTCAGAGCCGATGAATGATGACAGTGCCTTCGAGCACTGGAAAGAGGTAATTGAAATGTCTGTATTTGTTAAATTTGAGACACCCAAAGAGCTCTCAGACAAGGCCTACTCCCTCGCCGAGATGGCAAGGGATGGCGGAAAGATCAAGAAGGGAACCAACGAGGTTACCAAAGCCGTCGAGCGCAGCGCCGCAGCCATCGTCATCATGGCCACCGACGTCGAGCCCCCGGAGATCCTCGCCCACATGCCCGCACTCTGCGAGGAGAGGAACGTTCCCTACGTCTACGTCCCCAGCAAGGCTGAGCTCGGAGCCGCCATCGGACTCGACAAGCCCACCGCTTCCATCGCAATCATCGATGTCGGAAAGGGAAAGGCACTTTGTGATGAGATCGCTCAGGCAGCCGCAGCCCTCAAGAACTGAGGTGAGCTGAATGGTTGACACTGACAGCATCCCCTCAGAGGTTGTCGAGATCATCGGCAGGACCGGGATGACCGGAGAGGCTACCCAGGTCAAGGTCCGTGTCCTCGATGGCCGTGACAAGGGAAGGATCATCACAAGGAACATCATGGGTCCTGTTAGAATGGGCGACATCCTCATGCTGAGGGAGACGTCCAGAGAAGCCAGGAAACTGGGCATGAGGTGATTCCAATGGTCGACACTACTAGGAAGTGCTCCTTCTGCGGCGCATCCATCGAGCCCGGAACCGGTAAGATGTACGTCAAGAAGGACGGAACCATCCTGTTCTTCGACGCCAACAAGTGCTACAAGAACATGATCGAGCTCAAGAGGGTCCCCAGGACAACCGAGTGGACCGAGAAGGCAGCCACCGAGAAGGCAGCCAGGCTCAAGGCAGCAGAGAAGAAGGAGTGAGGTTTCCATGGCAATGGAGCAGACCTACCTCATGATCAAACCCGACGGAGTCCAGCGCGGACTCTGCGGTGAGATCCTCTCCCGCTTCGAGAAGAAAGGACTCAAGATCGTCGCTATGAAGCTCATGGTCATCCCCAAGGAGACCGCTGAGAACCACTACGGCGAGCACAAGGAGAGGCCCTTCTTCCCCTCACTGATCTCCTACATCACCTCCGGACCCGTCCTCGCGATGGTCCTCGAGGGTGAGAACGCGGTCTCCGTGTGCAGGAACATGATGGGAAAGACCAACCCCTCCGAGTCCGCTCCCGGAACCATCCGCGGCGACTACGCGATGGTCACCGGACTCAACATCATCCACGGATCGGACTCCCCCGAGTCCGCCAAGAGGGAGATCTCCATCTTCTTCAAGCCCGAGGAACTCGTCACCTACGACAGGACCTCTGACAAGTGGATCTACGAGTGATAGCAAACTACTTTTCACCAAACCCCTTTTTTACATACCGTTAGGTGGTGCTCATGGCGATCAGGCAACCCGTTGTAAGCGTACTTGGACACGTTGATCATGGAAAGACGAAACTTCTGGACCGTATCAGGGG
>JAEDJU010000084.1 GCA_016296195.1 Candidatus Methanomethylophilaceae archaeon
CCGCATCGGCACCCATCTTGAGCGCCTCCTCAACAGTGGCGACGAGGACCTTACTGTTACTGTTGACCCCTATGTCGGTAGATGCCGAGAGATGGAGGATGAGACCGACATCATGACCGGAGGTCCTGTGTCCCTGGGGAACGATACCCTTGTGCATGAGGACGGCTGTGGCGCCTCCCTCCACGACATCGCTGACGGTCTGCTTCATATCGATGAGACCCGGTATGGGGCCCACACTGATACCGTGGTCCATGGGCACGATTACCGCATTCCCGCTTTTCCTGTCTATGATCCTTTCCATTCTGACGTTCTTTCCGAACATTTCTATTACCGTGCTACATGTTAGCACGGCACACTATATAACAGTTGCGGGAACACATTTCACCGAGGAAACGGTACGAAAAACAGCATCAGCTTGGAACGACCACACGGAACGATGGATCGGGAGAAGGGTGATATCCGAAAGCGAACGATGCGAAATGGACGAGAACCTGATTGTATTGTACTGTTTGTTACTTCGGAATGATGATATTCCCGCCGACCTTTTATAAGGATAAAACATCCCTGACATCGATATCATGACTGTGGAAGATGCCAAGTACATCAGAGAGAAGGTAATGGCTCACAACAAATGGTTCGAGGAGTGCATCCCCATGATCGCATCCGAGAACCTCATGAGCCCTCTTGCCAAGGAGATGCTCATCTCGGACTTCGCCGACAGGTACGCCGAGGGACTTCCGGGAAAGAGATACTACCAGGGCAACATCTATGTTGACCAGGTCGAGATCAAGGCCCTCGAACTGGCCAAGAAGGTCTTCAACGCTGATTTCGCGGACGTCAGACCCATCTCCGGAACCGTCGCCAACATGGCCGTCCTCTTCGCGTTCGCCAACCCCGGCGACACGATCACCACCTGCGCTCTCGCACAGGGTGCACACATCTCCACCTGTGAGTTCGGTGCGTTCGGACAGAGGTCCGTCAACTCCGTCAACTATCCCTTCGACGAGGAGAACATGAACCTCGATGTCGACGGTACCATCAAGCTCCTGAAGCAGGTCAAGCCCAAGGTCGCACAGTTCGGTCTCTCCGTCTTCCTGTTCCCCCCACCACTCAAGGAGCTCCAGGACACATTCAACGAGGTCGGATGCCTTGTGTGGGAGGACTGCGCCCACGTCCTCGGTCTCATCGCCGGAGGACAGTTCCACGACCCCCTCAGGGAGGGTGTGAACATCGTTTCATCCTCCACACACAAGACCTTCCCCGGACCCAACCACGGAATGCTCCTGGGACAGAACCTCACCGAGGAGCAGGAGAAGAAGCTGCAGAAGGCTGTCTTCCCCGGAGTCACCTCCAGCCACCACCTCCATGCCATGGCCGCACTCGCGATCACCCTCGCGGAGATGGATGTCTACGGAAAGGAGTACGCCGCACAGGCATGCAAGAACTCCCGTGCACTCGGACAGGCCCTGTACGAGCTGGGTGTGCCCGTCCTCTGCGAGAAGCAGGGATTCACCAGGTCCCACGCCATCGCCGTCGATGTCGCACAGTTCGGAGGAGGACTCGAGTGCGCGAAACTGCTCGAGGATGCCAACATCATCTGCAACAAGAACATGCTGCCCAGGGACACAAGTTCCGTCAGGCCCTCCGGACTCAGGCTCGGATCCCAGGAGATGACCAGGCTGGGAATGAAGGAGACCGAAATGAAGCAGGTCGCGGAGTTCATCGCAAGGGTCGTCGTCAAGAAGGAAGACCCTGCCAAGGTCAAGGAAGACGTAAAAGACTTTAAGAGACAATTCAGTACCATTCAGTACTGCTTCAACGCAGATGAGCCTGCATATGCGTACCACAAGCTCGTGCAGTGATGCCTCATACCAACCCAAGTGAGTGTGAACCGGAATGGGATTCATGGACAAAGTGAAAGAAGGAGTAAGCAGCGCCGACAAGAAGATCGGAAACGCCATCCTGTGCCAGGGACTCGATTCCAAGATTCGCGAGCAGGAGAGGGAGATCCAGGCTATCTCCAAGGAGATTTCCGACGCCGTTCTCGTTGACCTGAGGGAGAACAGGGAGATCGATAGGGCGGCCCTCGAAGAGCTCTTCGCCAAGATACTCGAGGCGGAGCAGAAGATAGAAGAGCTGAAGGTCCAGAAGGAATGCATCAAAGAGAAGAAGGATTGATCCTTCGAGGGGTGCCTCCGGGCATCCCTACATTTTTTACCCATACGCCTAGTGATGCGAATGGTTCTGTTTCCCGGACTTTCCGGCATTCTTAATAGTGCGAATGACCGACCTGTTGATGGTACGGATCACCGTCACCTGATGTGGTCGAACATATCGACCGTCTACCGCTGAACGGAGGATCAGTATCCCCACCTCTGTTGAGCATTTAGATATCGGCGTTCCGATCCCTATCCGTGAACATACCTTAACATCCGAAGTGGCATGTTTTCATCGACGGGGAAAACCCCGACTCGACATTCCCAAACTCAAAGCAGGTGAATAGGGTGTCGTAAGTGTTGATCAGGAACAATATTGCCTCAACCTCTACGGTTAGAACCTCAGTTTCCCCATCTACGCTCCACGACTCGCCTATCCCCACATCATCATTTTATCATACATGAGTCGTACCATCCGACAGGACCAGTATGTGGTCGAGGATGGATAATCATGGGATTCATGGACATGGTCAAGGGTGCCGCAAAGAGTGCGGATGAGAAACTCGGAAACGCTATCGACTGCGAGAAGATCGATTCCAAGATACGTGAGCAGGAGAGGGCGATCGAGAAGATCACCACCGAGATCGGAAAGGCCGTCGTCGCCGATCTGAAGGAGGGCAAGGAGATCGTCAGGACCACCATCGACGAGCTCTACGCCAAGATCACCGAGGCAGAGAAGAAGATTGAGGACCTGAAGGCCGAGAAAGAGGCCCTCAAGGAGAAGAAGGAGTGATCTCCGACGGGTGTCGGGACACACCCCCGCACCCGCCCCAAACACCTTTCCCCCATATCCGCGATGGCATGGAGAAGTGATACAGTATCCATCCAGCCGTCCATTTCGTTTTTCCTAAACTTTATCTACGGCCAGACATTACCCAGAGCAGATGACAACCGGAAACCGTGAGGACTACCTCATCAACATCCTGAGGCTCACCGAAGGGGAGACCGTGGCGAAGACCACGGAACTTGCCGGATACATGGGCGTTTCCCCGGCCAGCGTCAGCGAGATGATCAAGGTCCTTGCGAACGAGGGTCTGGTGAAGTATGAGAAGTACAAAGGGGTCTCCCTCACGGACGAGGGACTGATCTACGCACGTCAGATCAGGAAGAAACACCACGTCCTCGAAAGGTTCCTGACGGATTATCTGAACCTGGACCACATGACCGCCCATGAGGAGGCCTGCAAGATGGAGCACGCGATCTCCGACGATTCAGCGATCAAGATGTGCCATATGATGGGACACCAGGTGGATTCCGACTGCGTCAGCTGCAAGAGCCCCTGCAAGGCCGCCTCCGAAGGCGTGACCGAGATCATTCCTCTGAACCGCATGAGTCAGGGCGAGAGCGGCAAGATATCGCACATCAAATCCGAGGATTCCGATGTTGTCAAGAAGCTCATATCGATGGGATTCGTACCCGGAAGGGACGTCTCCATAGAATCAATTCTGTCCGACGGGGGCCCCAGGGTCATCCGCATCGGAACCGTGTCAATGGCATTGGATTACAACCTGGCCTCGAGCGTCTTCGTGGACGTCGCCGAGTGAAACTGCGGGAGAGCACCTCGTGTCAGATTCCAGTCAAAAGGTCCGCTTCGCGCTGATCGGTCAGCCGAATGTCGGTAAATCCGCATTGTTCACCCGTCTCACGGGCGTCGGAGTGATATCATCCAACTATCCTGGAACCACCGTCGAGTTCGAAGAGGGTGTCGTCACAAGGAAAGGCATCACGGTGTCCGTCCATGACCTTCCCGGAACCTTCGGTCTGTCCGGAAACTCCGATGACGAGAAGGTTGTCCTCAGGGACCTGTACTCCTTCGAGAACGACTCGTTGGTTGTGGTCCTGGATTCCACCAACCTGGAGAACGGTCTGGTACTGTGCTACGAATGCCTGGAACTCGGATTGCCGACCATCGTCGCACTCACCAAGATCGATGTCGCCAGGAAGAGATACAGAATAGACACGGACCTCCTGTCCGAAATGCTAGACGTCCCGGTCATACCGGTCTCCTCGAAGACATCGGAGGGCGTGGATGCCCTGGCCGATGCCGTGTGTGAAGGTAAAGCACGGGTGTCCCATCTGAAGATTACCTACGATCCCATGATCGAGAAGGCCATCGATGCGATCTCCGATGTCCTCGATGACTCCAGGTTCAGCGTCAGAGGTTCCGCAGTCAAGATGATGGAGAACTCCCATGAGTTCAACATCCATGCCGACGACCAGATAGTCAGGTCCGCCGGTATGCTCAGGAAACTGTACTCTGAGGAGAACGGCCAGAGCATGGCCATATCCATAGCATCATCCAGATTCGCCGAATCCAAGAGGATGGTGGAGGCATGCGTCTCAGAAAGGGATGTGGAGCCTTCGCTGTCCGAGAGGATATCGGATCTCACCATAACACCCGTCACCGGGATACCTATCCTCATCGGCGTCTGCCTGGCGATCGTCCTGGCGATAGTGGAGTTGGGGTCCTTCCTCGACGGCATCGTCAACGGGGCATACGACGCCCTCGTCGGAACATCACTGATAGACTTCGGAACAGGTTTCGGGGATTTCTGGGGTGCCGTGTTCACAGGGATTGACGGAAGCATACGTGCGATCCTAGCGCTGGTGATACCCTATATCATGGTGTTCTACATCATACTGGGGATACTGGAGGACTCAGGATACCTCACCCGTGCGGTGGTCCTCCTGGACAAGGTCATGCACCATTTCGGTCTCCACGGAGGGGCGTTCATCCCCATGATCGTCGGTATCGGATGCAACGTGCCCGCGATAATGGCCGTACGTACGGTGAAATCCCGCAGGGAGAAGATCATCCTATCTTGCATGATCGTGATGGCCGTCCCCTGCTCCGCACAGATAGCCATCATAATGGGTGCCACCGGAGCATATTCCGGAATGGTCTACGCCCTCATGATATTCGGCATACTGGTCCTGATAGGATGTCTCACCGGTATCCTGCTTAACAGGTTCATGAAATACGAGCCGTCAAACCTGGCCATGGAGCTGCCGGACCTCGCGGTCCCTTCGGTAAGGAACGTCCTGTCCAAGATGTGGAACCGTGTGAAGGACTTCTTCTACGTGGCATTCCCGCTGCTGGTGGTTGGATCCGTTGTTTTGGAGCTGCTACTGCAGTACGACCTTCTCAGGTATGTGGTGGACCCCCTGTCCCCCATAACCGTCGGGATGCTTGGACTGCCGGCCGTGTGTTCCATCGCGTTCTTGGTGGGCATACTGAGGAAGGAGATGGCATTGGGTATGCTTGTCATCCTCGCAGGCGGCGTTTCCCTGACGGAGTTCATGACACCCGACCAGTTCGTCGTGTTCGGAACCGTAATGGCGATCTACATGCCGTGCGTGGCGACACTGGTCACCATGTGGCACGAGATCGGGTGGAAGGAGACCGTGGCGGTCAGCCTTGTGTCCATCACCGTCGCCATCCTGGCAGGTACCGGAGTGAACATCATGCTGGGCCTATTCTGACCCTCAGGTACTTCCCACCTGAAAGCGGAGAAGATCGCATAGATGCGGTCAGCATCCCGATGAAGAAGAGGCCCTGAGGGAAAAGAACGCTTTTGTTACGGGACGCCTTGTGGAGGCCCATGTTCACCCTTGATTCCGTC
>JAEDJU010000085.1 GCA_016296195.1 Candidatus Methanomethylophilaceae archaeon
CGAGGACAACATCGAACTCCTGAGGAGATGCGGTGCGGAGATCGTCGAGTTCTCGCCGATGTCCGATGAGAGGCTTCCCGATGTGGACGGTATCGTCCTGTCCGGAGGATACCCCGAACTCCATGCCGATGCATTGGAATCGAACACATCCATGCTCGAGGACATCAGGACAAAGGTCAAGGCGGGACTCCCGTGCATCGCCGAATGCGGCGGATTCATGTACCTCCACGAGAGGATGGAGGATTCCGAGGGGAAGATGAGGAACATGTGCGGTGTGATCCCGGGAGAGGTGAGGAACACCGGAAAGCTCTCCAGGTTCGGATACATCACATTGAACCCCACCAAGGATGGAATGATGCCGTCTGACCTCACCGTGAAAGGACACGAGTTCCATTATTGGGACAGCGACAACTGCGGGGAGGACTGGAACGCCAGGAAGACCAACGGCAGGGAGTACAGGTGCATACATGACACCGGGACGATGCTCGCCGGTTACCCCCATCTCTACTACTACTCTAACCCCGATGCGGCATACTGGTTCCTTGAAAGATGCAGGGATCACCGTCTCAGGGAAGAGTGAGAAACCATTGCCGGGATCACCGGCTTCACCCCTTTTCCATCTCGACTGCGAACGGACATCCATAAGCAATACAGAAACACATTCGAAAAGCTATATCAATGGAAATGGCGGTCATACAACCATGGAATCCGTCAAGATACCCACTGAGATTCAGACTTTCAGACAGTTGGTAACTGAAGGTTTCCTATTCGTAGATAAGAGTCTTCTGATAAGAGACATCCTGAACAACGGGATGAAGAAGATCCTGATCACACGTCCGAGACGTTTCGGAAAAACACTTGCCCTATCAATGATCGACAGATTCTTCAACATCAAATATTCGGACGAGGAATCTACAGAGGATTCATTCAACGGGCTCAAGATAGAATCCTGTTCGGAATACGATACATGGGTGAAAAAAGGCTACAGAAACGGATTCCCTGTTATAAGGTTGGACATGTCCACTTTGGAATTCAACAGTTTGGAATCATTTAAATCCGCTTTAACCAACAAAATACGCTATTTGTTAAACGTAGAATTCGGACACATACTGGAATCCGAGAAAGTACCTGACTATCTCAAAAGATACATCATGTCGGATGAGTCCGGAAAAAGTCTCGGTCTCGGCGAATCAATGAGCAGATTGTGCACTGCAATTTCCATACATCATGGTGTCAAGCCCATAGTCCTGATAGACGAATACGATTCCCCGATCAACTGTTCATTGAATGAGAACTGGTCCGACGAACTCACAACAATTTATGGTGATTTCCTGAAGATCACCACCAAGGCATGTGAAGATACATCGATGGTAATAATCACAGGTGTTCAGAAATTCATCACAAGGGGATTGTACAGTTCGCTCAACAATATGAGACATATGAGCGTCATAAGTGGCTCATTTGGAGAATATTTTGGAATAACCCCTGATGAGATGATGGCACTGATATCATTCTGTGTCGAAAGAAGATATGGCCAATTGAGTCTCACTGAAAGAAAGGCCATATCTGATCAGAAATACAGGGATGCAGCACAATGGTATGACGGATACAACATATGCGGATCGGATGTCTTCAATCCATGGAGTTCAATGAACTATCTCGCGTTGAATGTACTCAATGACGGACCTCTGATGATGTATTGGAACGATACCGCTGAAAATGAAGCATTGGTGACACTGTTCTCCCATGCATCCGAAAGCATCCTTTCCACCATAAAGGAGGCTTACATCTCTGGAGAAACCATCGCCATCAACAGACTGTCACAGAACTCCCCCATATTGAAAGACAAAAATGCAATAGATGGTGATGAACTCCTCAACACCCTCCTATCGACCGGCTACTTGACGCTGGATAAAAATGATAGTTCTCTTGCAAAAATACCGAACAATGAAGTCAGAAACAGTTTCAACACACTAATGACAAGGGTATTCTGCCTGAACCTCCCCGATATCATCGGTTTGCTCGATCATATACGTGACCAAGACCCAAAAGCGGTGAAAGAGGATCTGGAATCCCTGATGGAAGGAGGATCTTATCTCGACGGATGGAGTGAAATGAGATACAAATCCTGGCTTCATGACCTATTTTCGATCTATGGATACAGATCCATCACGGAGAGGGAATCTGGAGAGGGAAGGACCGACCTGTTCATTGAAAGGTATGGAAACAAACCACCTATCGTATTCGAACTGAAGGTCGTCGACCCGGACTCGCAGGAGGACCTGGAAAGGGTTGCTACCATGGGCCTTCATCAGATCATGATGAAAAGGTATGTCAGCATGCCTTCGATGAGGGGATCCATTGCATTGTCCGTAGCGTTCAGGAAGAAAACCTGTGCCGTCAGATTCCTATGAGGATAAAAACAGGTATATTCTTGAAATTTAGTGGATGAAGGGTTTCCCAAAATCCACTGAATTTACAAGTGTGAAGAACGACATCATGTTCATCGATGAGATGGATACGGATGTTCACGATCTCCTGATCACCGGCATGATGAATCAGATAAAACCTGTAATTACCGGCCAATTGATCGCTTCCACTCACAATACCTGTCTGATGGCCTCTGTATCTCCGGAAAACGTTTTCATCATCAGTGTCGACCGTGATGGGTTCAAGAGAATCCAACCGGCATCCGCAATTAAACGTGTCAGACCGTAAAACAACATCCGCAATGTGTATCTAAACAGTGATTTCATGGGGATCCCTTACATCGCGGATCTCGGTCTGTCAGATATAGACGATATCGGAACGGAGTCAATGAGTTCATCATCTGGAATTTCTAAAGAACGGTGAATAATCTGGGATGAAACAGATGGGGCCTCCCCGAAAGAGAGACCCCGGTTTACAATCACGATTTCGAGAACGTCAGGAACACCGTGTTCTGGTTCACGCTCCTCGCATAGTTGAAGGATGAGCACACATTGGTGACAATCTGTAGCCCTATTCCCTTGGACTCATGCTTTATCGGATCGAAGATCGGTCCATCGTCCCTTATGGTCACCAGGACCCCATCATCGGTCACCCTGGCGAACACGTCCACGAACCTCTCGGGATCCATGTTCAGACTGTGTTCCGTCATGTTCAGGAGGATCTCCTCACAGCAGAGCCTTGCCTTGGACGAATCGTCATCCATGCCGTTGGAGCACATGAACCCCTCCATACCGTCCAGGACCTCCGTCATGGATGAACGGTCACCGGGGATGGATGCCTCGAACACCGCGCCAGTGGGTCTCCTGAGCAATGCGAATCCCTCGTACTCCGGTCTGACCCTGCGGATGACCAGGGACATCGCCAGTATGACGACGGAGACGGTGGCCTCACCGAAGAAGAATGAGAGCCACAGGAGGTCTATGTCCATCGGAGCCAGGACGATACCGTAGATCAGGACGAAGAAGCACTCCATGAACGAGATGGCGATGGATATCGGCCTGTGTCCGAAGACCTGGAACATGATCATCACCATGTAGTTCACCGCCTGGAAGATCAGGAACGGTGCGAACAGGCGGATGCAGTGCTCCGCGGTCGGAACGATGGCGGGATCGGTCACACCGTATACGGTGAGGAACAGGACAGGCACGAGCAAGGCAAGGACCATGATAGTCCCCGATGCTGCCACCTGATACCTGGCGGCGATCTTCGTGACCATCCTCATTCCGGACAGGTCCACGGAACCGTACAGTGTCCCTCCCACGGGCTGCAGGGTCTGGGAGATACCTGAGACGAAGATGGACGACAGCATCTGTATGTTGAGGCACACCGACCTGATGACCATACCATCGGAACCCATGTGGTTCATCACCAGCAGGTTCATTCCCAACATGTTCACCAGGATGAGCATCATCGCCAATGCGGCGGGGGAACCCATGGTGAGGATCTCCCCGTTTCCGACGGTACCCTTTCCGATACCGATGGAGATGTTGTCCCTTCTGAAGTGGAACGCCAGGACGACCATCCCGACGATGTATCCCGTCATCGTGGACACAGCGAATCCGGCGAGTCCCATGTCAGTGTATGCCATCAGGACGTACGCGAGGACGATGTTGACCACGTTGGCGATGGCGAACGAGAATGTCGCCAGCCTGGTGTCGTTGTCGGTCCTGACGAAGGTCCCCAGACCGGGCATCAGGATGTAGAACGGACTGGTGGCGAACACCAGGATACCGTACTCCCTTGCCAACGGACGCAACGATTCGGTGGAGCAGAGACCGTCTATGATCGGGTCTATGAAC
The DNA here is from genome assembly GCA_016296195.1 of Candidatus Methanomethylophilaceae archaeon. Taxonomy (GTDB): domain Archaea; phylum Thermoplasmatota; class Thermoplasmata; order Methanomassiliicoccales; family Methanomethylophilaceae; genus Methanoprimaticola. The sequence goes on from JAEDJU010000085.1 coordinate 4,290, forward strand.
ACCACTCCGATGATGGCTATCGCCAGGGATGCGACCAGGGACATCATCATGCATCTGGTGAAGATTCCTTTGGCCTCGAACTCCCTTCCGCGACCCGTGTTCACGGCCATGACGGTGGCACCGCCGATGTTGATCAGGGCGTTGGTGGCGGCCAGGAGCTGGATCACAGGCATCATGACGTTGACCGCACCGAGGCTCTCGGAACCCAGCACATTCCCCACGACGATACTCCCCAGCATGGAGCCGAAGGACACCGCCATGGTGGACATGATGGTGGATATCAGGAACGACCTGAAGGCGCGATTGACCAGGTACGGGCGTCTCTCCATCACTTCTCCCTTCTGTCGACTATCGAACGCAGCTTGATGCTGACGTTGTTCATGATGAATCCGTCGTGACCGACCTCGCGGACCTCCAGGTCCATTATCCTCTGGGGAACTGTCTTGGCGAAGGAGTCGTAGTCCCTGACGAGGGCCTCCGTCACCTGCTCCTGCGTGGCGTTCAGACCATCGACGCAGATGATCATGGCCTCTGTGAGTCCCCTGGTCTCCAGGATGATCTGCATCAATCCGCCGTAGGAGAACTCGTCGTTGAGGATGGCTGCCACCCTGTGGTAGTTGAAGAAGGTCCCTCCGATGCGTATGACGTCGCCGTGACGTCCCATCAGCTCGAACCTGGGCTCCTTCCTTCCGCAGGGACAAGGTCCCTCCACCCATCTTCCGAGGTCCCCTATGTCGTACCTCTCGGTGTGACCGTCCTGTCTCCTGAATCCGGTGAACAGGAGCCTTCCGACCTCTCCGGGACCCACGGGTTCATCGGAATCGGTCTTGACTATCTCCAGTGATTGGATCTCCGTGGGGAGGTGGAACATGGTGGTTCCGCAGTACTTGCAGGGATATCCCATGAGTCCGGTCTCGTTGGCGGCGTAGAACAGGCTACAGATGTACTCCACACCCATGCTCTCCAGATACCTCCTATATCCCTCGGTCATGACCTCTCCGCCGTACAGGACCTTCTTGATCCTTCCGTATCTGCGGAACTCCTCCTCGTTGTCCCTGATGAGACGGATGATGTAGCTGGGGGCTCCGAGCATGACCGTGGCCTTGCCGGTGAACATGTAGTGTGCGGCGAGCTTCGTGTCATCCAATCCGCTGATCCTCAGATGGGGTATGCCGAGACGGTCGAAGATGGAGATGCACATGTTGAGTCCGCCGTACAGGTTACCGCCCCTCAGGAAATCGGCCACGACATCTGTCCTGGCATCGATGCCCTGGGCGATGACCGCCCTCGCACCCGGACCGATGAGATACTCCTCGTAGTCGCGGCGGGTGTATGCACAGTACACGGGCTCCCCCGTGGTGCCTCCGCTCTTCAGAACGACCCCGGTTCCATTCTCCGGGATCGGTGGATAGTCCTTCTTGCCCTGTATCGGACCTGTGAACTCCCTCTTCTCGGGCTCCCTCAACTCCCTGAAGGAGCAGATCCCGTTCATCTCCATGTCCACGCGCATGCTGACCCTGCGGAGATA
>JAEDJU010000086.1 GCA_016296195.1 Candidatus Methanomethylophilaceae archaeon
AGACTTTGAATGAATCAGAAGACTGGGTTACTTGTCCTCTCGGTATCGATGTTGTCCGTCTCCCATTCTGGGAGGATAATGTGACAGTTTCCGCCGTCATTACATTGGGATATCTCATTAACGAAGAGGATAACGCATATGCATATGCGGAGACTGCTGACTATGTACTGAAGACTATCGAGGAGAAGACGAAGAACATCGCCCTCAAAGACAGACCTCTAGTATTCGCATCGTACAATGGAACCAAGATCTCAACCATGCACAACGGAGTTAACGAAGTCGTCACTGCTGCCGGTGGAAGGACAGTGATAGATGAGGGATACACACCTGGTATGAGCGTGGACGCAGAGACAGTGGCCCTTACAATGAAACCTGACTTCATCGTGTTTAGCATCTACCAGGGATTCCTGGAGACATTCGTTGATCACGACACTACGAAGAAGGTCATGTATGACACTGCAGCGAAGACAGATGGCAAATACATCAGTTTCGTGGATCACACCCAGGCATACAAAGACGGAAATGTGATCGTTTTCGGTCAAGGTACATTCATGGGACCAGCAAGCTACATCACCGTGGCATATCTAGCCAATGCAATCTATCCCGACCTATTTGACTTCGATGTGGACCAGATGTTCAAGGATTACATCCAAAAATACCACTCCGACTACAGCTTCGAAGACTTCGAGGGGATCAATTACTTCAACCTCTCGGATGTGAAGGAGTATTACGGAAGTTGAATCAAAGGGGCCTCAGGCCCCACCTTTTAAGGTGATTCTATTGCAACTTACCGATAGCATCTGCGACTATTGGGATATGAGGAGTTCAGGTTTCTCAGACGCGGTGGTCGATGAGATGAGAGAACGTGGCAACAGTATTTCAGAATGGATATCGAGCACTACCGGATTAAAAACCGGAAAGGTACTGGACCTGGGTTGTGGTCCAGGTTTCTTCTCAATACCGTTGGCCTCCGCCGATTACGATGTTGTGGGCATAGATTATTCATATGAAATGGTTGCCCGTGCTACTGAAAATGCGTCCAGAACCGGAGTTCAACCCGTGTTTATGAGAATGGATGCACAAAACATGACATTCGCCGACGAATCCTTCGATCTTATCGTTTCGAGAGACGTCCTATGGAACTTGGAATATCCGGAGAAAGCGTATTCGGAGATACTCCGCGTTCTCAAACCGGGAGGTAAGGCCCTCATATCAGACGGAAATTATTACCTTCATCTTTATGACCCGGACTTTTCCCGTCCGGAAAGGAAGTACTATTCAGACAACAAACACGAACGCTTCAATAAAGACAATGTGGATTTCGGAATAATCGAGAGATTAGCAGTCGATCTACCATTGAGCAAAGTCCGCCGTCCGCAGTGGGACATTGATACTGTCAGAGAAATGGGCGGATCGATAGAGGTGATATCAACAAGGACGGATGGTGACGTCGTTAGGAATTTCGTTGTACTTGTGACAAAGGAGGCCTCATCATGACCATGGATATAGTAGGCAAGAACTACCACAGGTACATACTCAGAAAGATACTCTTCATCGTAGGATGTATCGTGGCGATGATCCTTGTACTAGGCTATGCTACCACCATCGGAACATCTGGAATCTCTGCATGGGAGGTATACAGAGATATATTCTACCATTTCGTAGATCCATCGAAATGTGACGCTGAGGTTGATTGGGCTGTATTCACCGTCCGTCTCCCCAGAATAATGACAGGGCTCATCGCAGGAATGTCACTGGGTGTCGCAGGAGCCGCCATGCAGAGCATGATGAAGAATCCCTTGGCGGATCCCTACACCACAGGAATATCGTCAGGTGCATCCTTCGGAGCGACTCTTGCCATCGTCATGGGATTCGACCTCGCAGGCCTTGGAGGTACGGCCGGACTGGTTGTCACCGCATTCGTATTCTCATTGATTCCCGCAGCAGTGATCATCCTTGTTTCATCACTGAGGAACACCTCTGCGGCGACGATGATATTGGCTGGTATCGCGGTGATGTATCTGTTCAATGCATGCACGACCCTTATCAAATTGGGTGCATCCGATGCCAGTCTCTCAGCAGTGTTCCAATGGTCCATCGGTGATCTGAGCGGTGCCACCTGGCAGTCATTCTATGTGATCCTTGTGTTCACCGTCGTCGGAAGCGCGATACTAATGGCAATGTCGAAGAAACTCAACATTCTCATCACGGGAGATAAAAGCGCAACAGCTCTTGGACTCAATGCACACAGGCTCAGGATCATGCTACTTGCAATAATCTCACTGATGACAGCTTCTGTTGTGTGTTTCACCGGTATCATAGGTTTCATAGGACTGGTAGCGCCCCATATCGTTAGGATCTTCCTCGGATCAGACAACAGATATCTGATACCAGCCTCCGCAGCGTTCGGAGCATTGCTTCTGATGGTTGCCGACTTGATCTCAAGAGTGATCATTGCCCCCACATTCCTCCCAGTAGGAGTGATTACGGCATTCATAGGATGTCCTCTGTTCCTATATCTCCTGATCAAGCAGAGAAGGAGCATGTGGTGATAATATGAGGATAGATCTGAAGGAATTGGAATTCGGATACGATAGAGAGAATCCTGTTCTGAAGGACATCTCGTATGTCTTCGACAAACCTGAGTTCATATGCATAATGGGACCCAACGGTGTAGGAAAGTCTACTTTGATCCACTGTATCAACAAGATCCTCAAACCTACAGGAGGTGCCGTTCTGATCAATGACAAGGATGTTTCAGAGATGAAACTGAAAGAATTGGCAGCTAATATGGGATATGTACCCAACGCTACTGAGGATTCCTTCCCACTGACCGTCGTTGACACCATCATGGTGGGGCTTCAGAATGACTACAAGTTCGGAACATCGGATGAGGACCTTCGCAAGGTATACGATGTACTGGAGATGATGTCCATAGAACATCTGGCCATGAGGAACTTCGATGAATTATCGGCAGGACAACATCAGAAGGTCATGCTGGCCAGAGGGTTGGTGAGATCTCCCGAAGTCGTGCTCTTAGATGAACCTACATCTAACTTGGATATCAAGCACCAGATAGAAGTGACAAAGGTATTGAGCAAACTCCCTGCCGAGAAGGGGATGATGATCATCATGATTAGTCATGACATCAACATCACGGCGAAGTATGCTGACAGGATAATCCTGATGCATGATGGAAATATCTTTGCCGTAGGAACAGCAGAGGAGGTCCTTACGAAGGAGAATCTCAGGACTGTATACGGGGTGGATGCGGACATAGTTATCCACAACGGACGCCCCCATGTAATACTGAACGACACCATTTCCTCTGATAAAGAACTTTGAAAAACTGGAGGGGTTACCCTCCATTCATTAATTGGATCATAATGTTAGTTGGAAATCACCCATTTCAGACTATATCACTCTTTTCAAACAGTGATGCCGGTCACGCTCAAATTTATGGTACCAGAAGGATGCTCACAAAGCTTTTCATATATTATTGTCTGATTTCAGACAGCAATTCCTGGGCTTCCTCGATACCGTTGTCAGCGGCCATCTTCAACCATTTGACCGCCTCATCCCTGTTCTGCTCCACACCGATGCCGTTGAGATAGTAGTATCCGGCCATGTGCATCGCGGTGGATACACCGTCCATTGCGGCGTTGATGAAACACTCGAAGGACTTCTCCGCATCGGGGCCGTCCGAACCGATTCCCTCAGAATAGAGATATCCCAGCCTCTCTGTGGCGAAGGCATCACCGTCTCCGGATCCCTTCATATAGCATTCGGCCGCCTTCTGGAGGTCGATCTGCGTTCCGACACCGAACTCATAACAGATGCCAAGATGAAATGTGGCGTTCAGATTACCGGCCTTCGATGCGGTACGGTACAGCTTGAATGCCTTGTTCTCATCCCTCTCGACACCGAGGCCCTCCTGATAGAGATATGCGAGATTGGTCCTCGCCTCGGAATTGCCCTGATTCATCGCCAGACGGAAGTACCTGGCAGCTTCAGAATAATCCTGCTTCACGGATACACCGTCCATGTAGGCAAGACCCGCGTACAACTGTGCATCGGGGATGCCATCCTCAGCGGCTTTGATGGAGTACTGGGCGGCACGGACACTGTCGATCCCATCGTACTGTCCCTGCATGTACAGCCTCACCATCATGGACATGGCCTCGGTCTGACCCTTGTCGACGGCCCTCTCCAGATAATCGTATCCGAGAGCCTCATCCTGCTCCACATCCCATCCGAAAAGATATGCCATCGCCAGGGCGTACAACCCATCGGCATCGTCCTGTGCGGCTAGTTCCCTCACCTGATCGATGTTCAGTTCGACATCACCATCGCTGGCGTGGAAAACGAATCCCCTCTCCTCGTCCATGGGAGAGGGATATGCGCCAACGTTATTATCTTGTCCATATGAGGTCTGATCGGAGGGCAGATCGTACGACCATGAGTTGTGATCACAACTTCCTCAGGGCCGCCTCTGCATCCTTCCATCCGGGATACGCATGCTCCCATTGTCTGAAAACAGAATCATGCACCCTGTGGGATGGACGGTAACCCTGTCTCAGATGGAGGCATTCATGGTACACCACGTAATCCAACGTGTGCTCCGACACATCAACTGAGTCCAATGCTGACGAGATACCAACGAGACGGAACATAGTGCTGCAGAATCCTACCCTGCGCTTACTGTCCCTGCGCGTCCAGGATATGTAGGAGTTGGATATGTCCGATTCACCCAGAATGCCCGAGTCAAGAAGCCTCTGTACGCTTTCGGACAGATTGTGTACATCCCCCGAATCGGAACGGATCAGGTTCCTGGACCTCGATATGTACGTCGGTCTGTTCCTCAGGATGAAGTCATCCGATGTCACGTAATCGAGGAACGTGTCGGATTCGGACCATTTGAGACCCTTCGCCCTGCGGCAGATCATCACGCACATATCCGAGAGGACATCCTCGGGACATCCCCTCATGTAATCCGAGATCTGCATGTGTATGGAGTCCCCTCTGACCATCCAGGAGTAGTAGAACTCCTTCCTCCCGACATACTCCGCGGTGACGATGCCGAAGTATCTTCTGCAAAGCTGTGCGACGTCAACGCCTTCCATCTGTCCTCCGCACCACCGTCTCCTTCTGCCTCTGCCTCCTCTGGACGGAATGCTCGGTGAACACAGACCTCCCCTTCATGTCCACACCGCAATGGTACATCATGGTGGACACCGTGGAGGGCGTGGGCGTGAAGACCTGCACCTGCTCTGGATTGGTATGGAGAACATCATGGCAGAAACGGGACAGTTCCCTCATGTCGTCATCGGTGCATCCTGGATGGGCGGCCATGAAATAGTAGGTCAGGAACTGTCTCTTTCCCCACTCCCTGTTGAGGGTGTCGAAACGTTTCTTGAACTCGATCAACCTGTCAGCGGAGGGTTTCCCCATGAGTCTAAGGACCCTGTCGGAGGTATGCTCCGGTGCAACCTTCATCTGTCCGGACACATGATGGGGTACGATCCTCCTGAGGTAGTCGTCCCCGTGTCCTTTGTCGGCGAGTATCATGTCGTACCTTATACCGGAGTTGACGAAGACCCTCCTCACACCGGGCACGGAGGATATCCTCCTCAGAAGGGCGATCTGACGGGAATGGTCGATGGGCATCCTGGGACAGGGTTTCGAACCGAGGCATCTGCGGTCCCTGCAGATCCCCTCCGAGACTTTCTTAGGGCATTCAATGCCGTACATGTTGGCCGTGGGACCGCCAACATCCTGGATTATGCCGTTGAAACCCGGTGATGATGCGATC
>JAEDJU010000087.1 GCA_016296195.1 Candidatus Methanomethylophilaceae archaeon
TGCGACGGACCGCATTGGTGATGTCCTGCCTCCCGCCGTAGGCTATGGCCATGTTGAGGAAACGGTCGTTGTAATCCTTGGTACGCTCCACAGCGTAATCCATGGCCTTCAGAACGTTGTCCGGCAGGAGGTCCATGTCACCGATGACCTTGATGCGGACGTGTTTCTCATGCACACGCCTGTCATCGGCGAAATCGTAGAGGGATTTCTCGAGGAGGTCCATGAGGTAATCGACCTCGGACTGTTCCCTGTTGAAGTTCTCGGTGGAGAACGCGTAGACGGTTAGGATCTCTACGCCGAGGTCGAGACACCAGTACAGGACCTCTTCCAGCTTCTCCCTTCCGAGTCTGTGACCCTCCATGGGTTCCGCCCCGAGTACCTCCTCGGCATAACGGCGGTTCCCATCCATTATTATGGCTATGTGCCTGGGAATCGTCCCACCCAGAACCTCCTTCTCGATGTGCGTCTCATAGGTCGAGTACGCCTTGTCGGTGAGGATGCGGGGGACCTCCATATGGATCACTCGTAATCTTCGGGGATCCCTGCGGAACGCTCGCCCAGGTCGAAGCATCCGATGGCCGCAACGGCTCCGATGACCCCTTTCGTACCTGTGACACTGATGATCTGGACACCGTTCTCCTCGGCGACCCTGATGGCATCCTCCGGGGTGTACAGCACGCTCTTGCAGCTCCATCCGAAATCCCTGAGTGCCTCGGGAACATGAAGTCCCTGGTAGACGGTGATGACTGAATCATCGGAGTAGGACTCCTTCCTGACGAAATCGACCGCATACTCGATGAGTGCGGGAACCTCCTCCTCCCTGACGGCGAAGGACACCGCGGTGGAACAGCAGTTGGTGGTCTTGTTGGGAACCTTGGGGTTAAGCTGGATGATCTTGTGCTCGATGAAACGTCCTATGGGACAGGTGGTCCCGAGTTTCATGGAGGTCACCCACGAGGCGCCCTTCTCCTTGGTGTCGGTGTCATCGATACCTATGATGACACGGACGAGCTTGGGGGTGATGATGTCCACATGGGCACGGTGGGCACCACCGATCTTGAAATCATCGGGATACTCGGTGCGGATCACATCGCTGCACTGGGGGATGCATGCACCTATACCGACGGATGCTCCCGCGATACCGTACCAGGTGGTACGTACCTCGTCACCCTCGACCTTCAGTGCCTGGAGTCCCTGTCCACCGACATCGGTTGTCACGGGACCGAAATTGAGCTCCCTCTCACCGATGATGGTGTCCATGACCAGCATGTTGGATTTCATGCGGATGTCCGTGATCACACCCTTGGTGCGGCGCCTGTTGACGATGTCCCATTCGCCGGGACCCTGGGCCACACATTTCTCTATGATCTGAGCGACACCGTGCTCCTCATCCACAAGGGTGAAGAATCCCTGACAGAACATCTTGCCATACTTCTTCTCGACCTCGTCGGGCCTGAGTATCTGGACCATCATTCATCCTCCCCTTCATCGTCGGAATCCTCATAGTCATCGGGATCGGCAATCGAGAGTGCCTCCGGGGGAACATGCCTGCACAAGTAGACGGTCTTGGCTGCCTTTCCGATATCGGACCCCATGTCCATGCAGACGCCTGTGTCCACGACCAAGATGACGGGGTCATCGACCCTGACAGAACCGGCACGGAGTGCATCCCTGTACGTGAGGGACAGATGGACCATGGCACGGTCCGCGGGATAGATTCCGGCCTCCATGAGGAGCTCAGTCTCCTCGGGTGTTGCGGGATAGTAGAGCTCATCGGGGATGTTCTCGCAATCCAACTTGATGTCCAGGGGGATGGTGTGACCGTATGTGGCACGGATCTTGCCACCGGAGATCGCGTACCTTCCCTTGGGATCGGTCTCGACGAGAGCCTCGATGTGCCTCGTCCTGATCCATCCCATACGGGGGTTGCGCTCCTTCACCTTGGCCAGGACGTCACGCATCGACACGAATCCCTGGGAATCCATCTCGAGTCCGTATTTCCCGTGTCTAAGGATCCCTGCGAGGGTCCTCCCGACCTTCTCGACCTCGTAGTCGGACATTATGAACTTGCCTTCCTCGCCGCAGTGGGGGCACACCTCGTTGCGGTGATATCCATGCTCCTCGCATTCCCTTATCATGTTCAACACCTCTCTGATGCCCTCTCGGCCGCCTTGACGGCATTGGCCATGAGCATGCAGATGGTCATCGGGCCCACACCTCCAGGTACGGGGGTGATGGCCGAGACCTTGTCCTTGACCGAATCAAAGTCCACATCCCCGACGAGCCTGCTGCCCTTGGGGTGGGTTGGATCCTCGATCCTATTGGTTCCGACATCGATGACGACTGCACCGTCCTTCACCATGTCGGGGGTGACGAAGCGGGGTTTCCCAATCGCCACGCTGAGTATGTCGGCCTGCCTAGTGATGCTCGGCAGGTCCTTCGTGCGTGAATGCACGACCGTCACGGTAGAATCCGCACCCAATCCCCTCTGAAGCATCATCGCCGCCATGGGTTTTCCGACGATGTTACTGCGTCCGATGACGACCACGTGTTTGCCGGATGTCTCCACACCGGAACGGATGATCATCTGCTGCACGCCCGCAGGGGTGGCGGGAAGGAAATCGGGATTGCCGATGAGGACGCGGCCCACATTGGTGGGATGGAAGCAATCCACGTCCTTGGAAGGTGATATGGCGTTTATGACCTGCTCCTCGTCTAGATGGGACGGGAGCGGGAGCTGGACGAGGAAACCATGTATCGTGGGGTCCCTGTTGAGCTCGTCCACCTTGGCCATCAGCTCCTCCTGGGTCGTGTCCGCGGGCATGCGGACGGTCACGGACTTCATCCCGAGGGATTCGCACATCTCCCCCTTCTTCCTGACGTATACCTGCGATGCGGGATCCTCCCCGACGAGTACGACTGCGAGTCCGGGCGTCACGCCCCTGGCTTTGAGAGCATCGATCCTCTGTCTGAGCTCTCCGTAAATCTCCTCGGACACTTCCTTACCGAGGATGAGCTTGGCCGTCATTTGGTCACCTGCCCGTTCGATGCCTGCATCCATATATATTATATTCTGGAGGGTGGAACGGATGGCCCGTCGTACATCATCATGTACCCGTAGACGGTGATATCGCCCCGAATACGGGATGTCTATGCATCGACACTGTGATGATCCGTATCGGACTGTCGTGATCGGAACGATAGGGAAGACGAAGAAACGTAACCCATCCAACCAAAATCAGCACCGTTGATGCCCGAAAAGGTAGCATCGACCCCCTTAAATCCTCCGTTCCGTTCCCATCATCCATGAGATGCATCTACTGCGGATGCGAGATTTCCGCCCTGAATCCATTCTCCATGTGCCCCACCTGTGGCCAACCCATCGACCTTCCGGTCGCCAGCAACTGATGCAAAGATCCGGGGTCCAGACCCCGATCATCTTACAATCTCCCCCATTCACCCGTCTCCGAATCCACTATCACCGTCTACATAGGGCTATGGATTCCACCCGCCCGAACATATTCTACTTCGGACAGACTCATATCGGATACCACGTTCTATGGTTCGGAGGACCGTACTGACGGTACCATACATGCCTTCGACGTATGCACATTACAGATTCGGCAGAGATGTCATGGCATCAACAAGCGGCGACGTCTGCAGGGACATCGTCGAGAATCTGGACATCTACAACATCGGCCTACATGGGCCGGATATCCTGTTCTATCACAACGCACTTGTGAAGAACCGCGTCAACACCATTGGATTCGGGATGCACGACCGTCCCGGAAAGGAGTTCTTCGGACCCGCCAGGGATGTCATCTCGGATATGGAGGATGCATCCGCGGGCAGGGCGTACCTGTACGGATTCATATGCCACTTCATGCTGGATAGCGAATGTCACCCCTACATAGAGGAGAAGATTGCCAGCAGCGGAGTGTCCCATACGAAGATCGAATCCGAATTCGACAGGATGCTCCTGGAGAAGGATGGCTTCAATCCGTTCGGAAAGGACCTGACAGCCCACATCCACCCCTCGACCGACATCTCGGCGGTGATATCCCAATTCCTTCCTGATGTCACCCCCGATGAGGTCGAGAGGTCACTGAGGGAGATGATCACCTACAACGGATACATCAACACCCCCAGCCGTCTCAAGAGAGCCATGATCGAGAGGAAGCTCAAGGCCACAGGCAACCTCGAGGACATGGGCGGGATGGTCATCGGTCTGAAACCGGAACCGAGATGTGAGGACAGCAACGCCGGGCTGATGGACCTCTACGGTAACGCGGTACGTCCAACGGCGATGCTCATGGAATCCTACTACGGATATCTGAAGGGCGAGTGCAACCTGCCGGCGAGGTTCGACAGGACGTTCTCGGTGGAGTGATCCCATGTCCGGATTGAAGCTCACCCCGTTGGAGAAATCATGGGTGATGTACGATGTGGGGAACTCGGCCTTCATCCTGATGCTATCCACCATGATACCAATATTCTTCAACTCCATCGCCGGCGATTCCCTGTCGGCAGTGGATTACCTTGTGTTCTGGGGATATGCGGCATCCATAGCCACATTGATGTGCGCATTCATCGGACCCGTCCTCGGATCCATCTCCGACAGGAAGGGAATGAGGATGAAGCTGTTCACGGCGATCCTCTGCATAGGGGCCATCGGATGTGCCGCCCTGGGATTCATGGATTCCTGGATGGCGTTCCTGGTGATCCTCATCATAACCCGTCTGATGTACTCCCTGAGCCTGATCCTGTATGATTCCATGCTCGTGGATGTGACCACCGTCGACAGGATGGATTCGGTGTCATCATCCGGTTACGCCTGGGGATACATAGGGAGCTGTGTACCGTTCGTCGCATGTCTCGTCCTGATCCTCGGATGCGACTCCTTCGGCATCACCATGTCCATGGCGATGACCATCTCCATGATCGTCATCGCTGTCTGGTGGGTCGCCGCAAGCCTCCCCCTTATGAAGAGATACGTTCAGATGAACCATGTTGAGGGGAACGAAAACGCACTGGGACGCCTCTGGAACACGATCAAGGATTCCAGGAATGACAGGAGGATACTCCTGTTCCTCCTCGCGTTCTTCTTCTACATCGACGGAGTCTACACCATAATAGAGATGGCAACCGCATACGGGGAGGCCCTGGGATTGGAATCCTCCTCACTGCTGATGGCCCTGCTGCTGACACAGATCGTCGCATTCCCCTGCTGCATCGCCTTCGGAAGACTCTCCTACAGGTTCGATACCTCGAAGCTGATCCTCGTGTGCATAGCCGGATACATGTTCATCACCCTGTTCGCGGTGTTCATGACCACGGCCATGGAGTTCTGGATGCTCGCATTCATGGTGGGCATCTTCCAGGGAGGGATACAGGCACTGTCCCGTTCCCACTTCTCCAAGATCATCCCGCCCAAGAAATCCGGAGAGTACTTCGGAGTCATGGATGTGTTCGGAAAGGGAGCATCGTTCCTGGGAACAATGAGCGTCTCAGCGGTCAGTCAGTTCACGGGGAACATGTCCCTTGGGATTATGTCCCTGCTGGCGTTCTTCATCATCGGACTGATGCTGTTCATCCTCTCCACAAGGTCCCCATCGGTATCGATGGATGCGGAGGTGCTTTCCGATCAATGAACGAGGATCTCCGGCCTGAAACCCAGGTCGAGGATCCCCGATAGAACCTCATGGACCCTGGATGCGTTGAGGGAGATCTCCCTGTCGTCCAGAGGTCCGCCTTCCCTTCTCTCGACCATGTGCCATGTGTGGGTGGC
>JAEDJU010000088.1 GCA_016296195.1 Candidatus Methanomethylophilaceae archaeon
GATGTCATGCCGTTGGGAGACCCGCACGGAGGATTGTTCGAGTACACAGACGAGGGACTGCCGGGAAGCATCTTCGCATGCACCGTTCCGGTCAGGGATGTGAACCGTTCCATAGGTTTCTACAGGGACATCCTCGGGATGGAGGTCCTGTCGTCCGATGATTCCGTCGCGTACCTCCGCAGGGATGGTTGCAGGGTGATCCTCAGGAGGAGTGATGTCGTCGGCATAGACACAGGTCTGTATCTCGGTGTGGACAGTCCCTACAACACCCGTCGCCGTCTCATCGATGAGGGTGTCATTTTCACTCAGGAACCCGTTCGCGGACCGTTCGGCACGTACACATCGTTCCGTGACGATGACGGCAACGTCATCCACTGCATCGAGACAGGTGCGGAGTTCCGTATCTGATCGGAAAAAAAGGGAAAAAGTGGTTTCAGGTCCCGATCACTCCAGGAAGAACCTCTTCACATTCGGCTTGAGGAGGTACAGGATGATGATCAGCGAGATCAGGATCGGGATTATCGCGGAGAAGTTCCCCACGAACAGGGACAGCACGTTCAGGATGATGGCGAGCGCCTCGAGGATGATCCCGAGATACCACATTATGCTCCATCCGGAGAGGAATCCCACTCCGACCAGGATGTAGATTAGTCCCACCACCAATGCCGAACCGCCGGTGATCGCTCCGACACTGATTCCTCCCACCACGGTCAGTCCCACGAACGAGAGTCCTCCGATGAGGATCGCTCCGAGACCGAGGATGATGTTCAGTATCGCTATCAGGGTTACCAGCAATGGACGCGGGTTGTTGTTCTTACCCATGTATTGTAATCTTTAGAACCATTAAAAATTATTATCGCTACCGTCCCAAGGACGGGAAAAGGGTTTGTGACGGTCCCCTTCAGTCCAGGAAGTAGGACTTGACACCGGGTCTCATCAGGTAGATGATGATCAGCAGATCGATGATGGTTCCTATGATCATGGTCGACTGGCCGGTGAGCGCCATGTAGAGGTACGAGATCGCTCCGATTGCCTCGATGATCATACCGAGGTACCACATGACCTTCCAACCCTTGAGGAGTCCGGTCGAGATGACCAGGTAGATCAACGCCGAGATAACGTATGCGGCACCCACGACGACGGGCTCGCCCTCCACCGCGCTCTCGATCTCCATTCCTGCGAGGACGCAGACGCCTCCGATGAGGTACAGTATTCCAACTATGGCGAATATGGCACCGATCACTGTTATCAGGATAGGCCTTGCACTTTTACCTGCCATGCATCTTTATCGATAAACATGATATATAATTTATTGTAAAAAGATAAATGGTTTGGATGGGGACTCAGTCCCCGAGATTGGCCTTCTCGATGGCGGCATCCAGTTCCTTCTGGAGCGCCTCGGGCAGTCCGTTGATGCTTCCCGACAGGAATCCCCTGACGATCATGCTGACGGCCTGGTCCTCGTTGAGTCCCCTGGACATGAGGTACTCGATCTGGTCCCTGGCGATCTTTCCGACGGCTGCCTCGTGGGTCATCTCCACATCGGCGACGTGCGCCTCCAGCTCGGGGACAGCGACGGTGGATCCGCCGTCCTTCAGGATGATGCTCCTGCACTCCAGGTGTGCCTTGACCTCGGGTGCGTTACCGACGAGACGTCCGCGTGCGCACATCCTTCCGCCCATGGAGATGCTCCTGCTCATGATCTCGGCCCTGGCCCTCTTTCCGTTGAGGTTGACCATTCCGCCGGTGTCGATGTCGGAACCCTCGTGTGCGATGCACATGGTGTTGTAGGTGGCGGAGGAGTTCTCCCCGAGATTGGCGACGGGGAAGCTCTGGAGGCTTCCGACGGGGTTGAGGATGACGTAGTTGTTGGTGTAGTTGGAGTTCTTTCCCACGACGCAGTTGGTCCTGGGCCTGACACCGGTCTGCTTTCCCCAGCTGTGGATCATGGAGAATGTCAGGTTGGCGTTGTCACCCACGAAGATCTCGGAGACACCCACATGCAGGGAATCGTTCGCATGGTGTGCTGTGGAGCATCCCGTGATCATCTCCAACGATGCACCGTCCTCCACGATGATGATGTTGTGGAGGTTCTGGATGGATTTGTCCTTGTTCAGGAGCATGCAGGTCTGGACGGGGTTCTTGATGTGGTATCCGGCCTTGACCCTGATGAAGTATCCGTCGGAGTCCTCGAGGTAGGATTTGGCGGTGTACTTGTCCTTGGTGGGGTCCATGGCCTTCCAGTAGAAGTCCTTCAGACCGTCATGCTTCTTCAGCGCCTCCTTGGTGGTCATCATCTCGAGACCCTCCTGGGGTTTGGCGCTGCAGTGGCTCATTCCGTTGTCGATGAACATCAGGGTTCCGGCACGGTTGATCTCATCCGCCACGACACCGACGTTCTCCATGTACTTCCTGTAGTCGGAGCTCTGGAGGTCGTCCACCTGCTCGGGCTCGTATGTCCCCTCCTCGTAGCGGTCGATGTCCAGGTCGGCACCGTACGCTCCCTTCTTGTTCAGGGCCTCCTTCACAGATTGATTATCTGGCATGATCCGCACTCTCCTCCGTATCCGTTCTCCTTGATGTCCTTCAGCAGGTCCGTGGGCCTTCCGGAACAGCGTATCCTGCCCTCCTTCATGACGTAGGCGATGTCCGCGCCGATGTAGTCCAGGATCTGTCCCGTGTGGGTGATGACCAATGAGGACACATGTCTCTGGATGTTTCCGCGGCATCCCTTCTGGTCGTAGAGGAGGTCGTGGACCTTGTTACCGATGAGGTCGATGTTCTCCAGGTCGACTCCCGACTCGGGCTCGTCCAGGAGGATGAACTCCGGTTTCTGTGCAGTGAGCTGGAGCAGTTCGGACCTCTTGATCTCCCCTCCGGAGAATCCGACGTTGACCTCCCTGTCCAGGAAGTTCTGCATCTTGAACTTGTCAGCCTCCCTCAGGATCGCATCACCGTTCTCGGAGGTGGTCCTGATGAGGTCTCCGAGTTTGACCCCGAAGATGTTCGGGGGCCTCTGCATCATCATGCCGATACCGAGTTTCGCACGCTCGTCCACCGACATCTCCGTGATGTCCTGTCCCTTGAACAGGATCTCCCCCTGTGTGACCTTGGTAGTGCTGTACCCCATGATCGTGGCAAGAAGGGTTGATTTGCCCGATCCGTTGGGCCCGAAGAGGACGCAGGTCTCGCCCTCGTTGACCGTCAGGTTGACCCCTTTGAGGATCTCCCTCTCACCGGCCTCGGCGTGAAGATCGACTATTTTCAGCATCTCGGTCATGTCATCACCGTATCTGGATGCACATCGCGAACATGTAAAAAAAGGCGTGCATTATTCCTTTCCGAATATAACGTCCTTTTACGTTTATCCCGGTCGGGAATCCTCCATCACCCGTCTCCCATGAACAGCAATGTGCATAATGATCGTATCTGTCGTTTCCGATCGTCAGAGTCATAATATAGACTGAAACTGTATTTTCAACATATATTCACATAAAGGGAGGAATATTCCTGGAGAAGAAGATCATGATCGCTATCATCGTCGTGGTCGTCGTGGCCATTGTCCTGCTGGCGAGCTACCTCGTTTCCCAGAGGGACCATGACGAGCCCTACGACCCCGTGGTCAACCCCCATGAGGCGGAGTGGCTGACGGATGAGATGAACGCTTCCCTCGAGACATTGGAACGCATCGATGACGATGGTTACATGTACGAGATGGATTGCGACTACGATTACTACAACAACCCCACGTTGCTCAAGATCATGGAGGAGTACGGCATCTACGATGCGGGTTGCTCCGCATTCGTCACGTTCAACGAGGCCGGGGACAGCGTCCTCACCGCCAGGAACTACGACTACAAGCACACGACCCCTGAGGGGGAGATCACAGGTCTGAACGTCGCCATCCACTGCTCTCCCGAGGGCAAGTACAGGTCCATCGGAATCGCCGACGCATACTGGCTCGACTACGAGAAGGGTACCTTCTGCTCCGGAGTCCTGGACGACGAGACTACAGACATCTCCCTCCTGGCCCTGTTGCCCTATGTGTGCATGGACGGTATCAACGAGAAGGGCGTCTCCGTATCCATCCTGAAGCTCGACATCAAGGAGGGTGAGGAACCCGTCTACATCCAGAAGGTCGAGGGCAAGACCACCATCGGTCATTCGGTCCTCATGCGTTATATCCTCGACAGCTGCGCATCCGTCGGAGAGGCGGTCGCCCTCGCCGAGGAGTACAACATCGTCGGAGCCTTCGGTATGAACTTCCACATCTTCGTGACCGACGCCAACGGTGACTCCGTCGTCCTGGAGTGGCGTTACGGCAAGATGTATGTGACCGATGTCAACGTCGTATCCAACTTCTACTCCGGATTCGATGATGCGGAGGATTACTACAAGAACGGCGTCCTCGTGGAGAACGTGGTCCGTCTCGACAGCACCGTCAAGGAGTACAGGTACGGATTCGGTCACGGATACCACCGTCTCACCGGCATAGTCAGCGCCCTGGAGCGTTACATCGACTTCACCGAGGATGAGTACATCACGAAGATGACCAAGTCCCAGGCCATGCACATACTGAGTGTCGCGGCACAGGATCCCGGAACCGAGGCCACGTCCATGACCCAGTACAGTGTCGTCTACGACACCAAGAACTGCAGTGCGGTCGTCTGCATGCATCAGGACTACGATTCCGTCTACACCATAACGTTGGATTGATCGGAACACCATCAAAACGGGATCGGGGACCTCCCCCGGCCCATCAACCCCTTACAACATGATCGGAGACGGGTGATCCCGGGACATCACCGTCTCCGCTCCAAGGTTTCTTATCATCGGTTCAGAATCCGGTGGACATGAAGATCATCGCACTGAACGGCAGCCCACGCCCCATCGGAAACTGCAGCAACATCCTGAACGAGGTCCAGGACCTCTTCGAGAGGGAGGGCATAGAGATGGAGGTCGTCCACCTCTACGAGTATAGGTTCACCAACTGCAACGTGTGCATGACCTGCGAGATCCGCGGTGATGGCAGATGCATGGATGAGGATGACGGATTCAATGATATCCTCGACACACTCCGCGGTGCCGACGGGATCTTCATGATCGCACCGAGCTACGCCGGTGCATGCCCGAGTGTCATGCAGACCTTCCTGGAGAGGGCCGCATTGGTATTCGAGAAGGGTGACCAGGGTCTCGCCGGAAAGGTCGGAGGTGCCGTGGCCGTATGTGCCCATGACGGTGCCGACCTTGTCTACGATCAGATGGTCAGGTTCATGCTCAGGAACAGGATGGCGGTCTGCGGTTCCAATCCCATGCCGATCATCAGGGCGTTGAACTCCCCCCAGTACTCCGACGATGTCCGTGGTATGAAGGGTGTGCATTCCCTGGTCGAAGGCATGACATCCCTCATCATGAAGTTGAACGGATACTGAAATCCAGTAGTGCTCCTTTATATGGATGCGCATCCATACATGTATTGTCAGCGGTAGTCAGTATGACCGCACGGTGCCTGTTAGATAAGTGAGGGGGTGATTTGATGACATCGATAACCGTGACTACGTCAGAGAGCGAGTTTCAGAAGATCCGTGAAGGCAACAAATACTATGTGGACAAGAGTCTTCTGATCAAGGATCTGTTGTCGAATGATGACATGAGTGCATACCTGTTCATCAGACCCCGTCGTTTCGGCAAGAGTATGAACCTTTCCATGTTGGATGCTTTCTTCAACATCAAGTACAAGGGAAACAATTGGTTCGATG
>JAEDJU010000089.1 GCA_016296195.1 Candidatus Methanomethylophilaceae archaeon
GAACTTCAGCATGTTCTGCTGGCTGAGGTTTCCTCCCACCATGGCTCCGGATGCCTCTATGAGCTCACCCTGCATGGTGACGATCCTGATACCGCCCATGATACGGCGTGCGGTGTCCATGTCCTTCACGACGAGGGTGTCCCCGAGGACGTACCAGAACGCGTTGTAGTACTTCTGATCGAAATCGATGAGGTCGATGGCGTATCCCTCGGAGTCCTTGACGCTCATGATGGCCTTGGCCCTGGGCTTCCCGCCCATCATCTTCGTGAGCGGAAGGAACGTGACACGCCCGAGCCTCTCCTTCTTCAGGTAGGCGATCGCATCCGCGGCGACCTGGTCGTCATCCACGACTACGGCCTGCATCTTACCTCCCGCGGCGACGGACAGTGCTGTCTCGAACCCTTTGTCGACGGTGGCAAGCTCCTGGATAGTACCGTGGATCCCGCGCATCTCGCCCCTGTTCCTAAGGGACAGGATGGCCTCTACCGCGGCGCTTCCCCTGTTCACCCTGTCGGAGACCTTCTTCTCCGCCTGGAGGGCGTTGTACTCCGAATCTATCCTGCGGTAGGCGGCGTTCAGTTCCGCCTCCTGTTTCTCGAGCTCCGACTCCCTGCCCTTGGCCTCCAGGATCTTCGCACCGTAATCCTCGATGCTGGGGCCTGCGGAGGACTTGAGCTGGTCGAGACTCCACTTGGCGTCCTTGATCTCGAAATCCGTGTTCTGGAGCTTCTCATCCGTGACGGCGAAGGCGTTGTGGGCCTCCTCGGATGCGGACTCGGCCTTGGCCAGCCTTCCCTGTGCCGTGCGAAGTTCGACGGAACATGCATCGAAATCGGCCTCCACCTTCACGAGACGGTCCTGGAGCTCCCTGTGCTCCCCTCCGACCTGGGATATGAGCTCCGATACCTCATGCTCCTCGGCCTCCCTCTCCGCCTTGGTGGCCTCGGCCTCCGCCAACTTGATCGTGATGTCGTCCTTCGACTGTCTGAGGTCCACGATCTCGTTGTTGTTCTCGGCTATGGACTCCTCGAACTTCTGCCTGAAAACCTCCTGTTCCTCCTTGTCGGATTCGGCGGTCTCCTTCCTGTCCTTCTTGGTGGCCAGGTCGATCTTCGCATCCTCGATCTTCTTCTTGAGCTCCCTGTACTCGGGACCGATCTTCGATGCGATCTCCTCCTCTTTGGAACGGATCTCGTCCTCCTTCTGCCTGAGGGCTGCCTGAAGCTCCGCCTTCTTGGAGATGTCCGTCTCGATCCTGGCGGCGAGCCTGGATATCTGCTCGGTCTGGGATTCCAGTTTGGACTGCTCCATCTGGAGCCTCCTGTGGGAGTGCTGCGCCTTGGCGATGTCCAATGCGTTCCTGGCATCCAGGTACTTCCTGGCATCCTCCCTCTCCCTCTCCAACTTGGCGACCTGTGCCGAGAGCTCCTCGGTGACTATGGTGATGCGGTCCAGGTTCGTCTCGGCCTCGGCCCTCTCCGAACGTGCCTTGTCGATGTCGGCATCGAAGCTGGCGATACCGGATATCGAATCGAGGATGCGGCGCCTCTCGTTGTTACCCATCTGGACGATACGGGTGACGTCACCCTGCTGGACCAGGTTGTATCCGTCGGCACTGATCCTGGCCTTCGTCAGAAGGCTGTCGAACTCGGACATCGTGGACTTGCGGTCGTTGACGAAGAAATAGGAGCTGTAGTCCTGACCGTTGTCGGACATCTTGACGTAACGGGTGAGCCTGACGGTGTCATCATCCCAGGGCATAAGCCTGTCCGTGTTGTCGAAGACCAGCGAGACCTTGGTGTATGAGGCCTTGTTCTTGGACTTGCCCCCATCGAATATGAGGTCCGTCAGCTTGCCCGCGCGGACCGCCTTGGAACTCTTCGGCCCGAGCACGAAAAGGATGGCATCTGTGATATTGGATTTTCCCGAACCGTTGGGGCCTGTGACCGCGGTGTACCCCTCCATCAAGGGGACCGTCAGCTTCCCACCGAATGATTTGAAGTTCTCGAGCTCGACCTGTTTTAAATACACATTACACCCCCGACGGGGGATCCGGACCGGAGTGGCCCACTTGCATCCCATACCGCACATGTTAGGTCAAGACGGGTTCCCTTCGCGCGCGCCCGCATGTGCGATAAAAAAGTATCGCGCACGCGATATATAATAGGATTTGCAGAAACAACCCGTGTAAAAGGGGAAACCCGTCATTCCAGACGGGATGGTATGTCTGCAACCGAGGCCAGGACATGGGTTGGTCTGATATCGGACATCTCGAGATCTTTCTCAGACGTCTCACCGGACAGGACCAGTATGGATGCGGTGCCGGCACGTACGGCCATCTCGATGTCCGTGTAAAGACGGTCACCGACCATCACCGTCTCCATGGAATCGACACCCATCTCCCTCGCTGCCATGTCCAACATGAGCCCGTTGGGCTTACCGATGACCACCGCCTTCTTGTCGCACATCTGTTCGAACATCCTGATGAACGGCCCGATGTCGATGTCGTAGGCATCCTCGGTCGGACACAGGTCGTCGGGATGTGTGGCGATGAGCTCCGCACCCTTCATCAGGAAACGGTATGCGTTGTTGATCTTCTCGTACGTGATCGTCTTGTCGAATGTCAGGAGGACGATGTCGGGATCTTTGTCGACGATGTTGACCCCTGCGGACCTCATCTCCTCCACCACATCGGGCGACGCAACTGGATACACCCTCTTGCCGGCACGTTCGGACAGGACGAACCTTGTCGTGGCGATGGCTGATGTGAGGACGTTCCCGATATCCACATGGAATCCCATGCGGACCAGCTTCTGATAGTAGTAGTCCCTGGCACGGGATGAGTTGTTGGTGAGGAACACGAATGGTATCCCCCTCTCCTTCAGGGTGTCGATGAACTCTATGGCTCCGGGGATGAGGTCCCCTCCCTTGTAGACGGTCCCATCCATGTCGATCATGAATCCGCTGTACTTCACAGATAATCCTCCGCTATGATGCCGATCGTGCGTCTGAGCTCCGCTCTGGATACTTTGTTGTATATCGTCGCAGCCGGGTGATAGGTGGGGATGAAGGGAACATCCCTGTCCCCGATCCTGATGGTCGTGGGGATGTTGACGATCTCCGCCATCTTCCCCTCGAAACCCATCAGATCCCTGCATGCGGATTTGCCGAGTCCGACCACCAGACGTGCGTCATGGAGTTCCGACTCCAGGAAGGGACGGCATGCCGCCATCTCCTCGTGTGTCGGATCCCTGTTCCCCGGAGGCCTGCACTTCACGGTGTTGGTGATCAGTATGGACCTGCGGTCCATCCCCGCATCCTCCAACATCCCGTCCAGGATCTTCCCGGAACGACCCACGAAGGGCCTTCCCTCCAGGTCCTCGTTCTCCCCAGGGGCCTCCCCCACCAGGACTATACCTGATGAAGGATCCCCGTCGGGGAGGACCATGTTGGTGCGACCGTCGCAGAGTCCGCACAGCCTGCAGTCGACCTCGGGCCTCATCTCCTCTCACTTACGAGTTCGGAAGCCTTGACCAGGGGGTTGAATGCAACACCGATCTCGGCGAGGTTCTCCCTTCCGCCTCCCTCACGGTCGATGACGGAGATCACGTTCGTGACCTCGGCACCGTTCTCACGGAGTGTCTGGATAGCCTTTATGCTGGATCCCGCGGTCGTGATGACATCCTCGACCACAAGGACCTTGTCTCCGGGATTGAGGTCACCCTCGATCAGTTTGCCGGTACCGTGGTCCTTCTTCTCCTTCCTGATCATGACGTAGGGGATGCCGGTCGCCAGCGAGAGTGCGGCGGCCAGGGGAACGGATCCGAGCACAACACCCGCGATCCTGTCGGGACGGATGTTCTCCACCTGCATCTTCTCGGCCATGAGCTGGGAGATGAGGTAGAGCACCTTGGGGTTGGTGCTGGCCTTCTTGATGTCTATGTAGTAGTCGCTCTTGGCACCGGATGCCAATGTGAACTCTCCGAACTGCAGTGCACCGCAGTCGGTCAACGCGTTGGACAGATCGCTCATATGAATCACCAGGGCTCCTTCTTCAGGCCCATCTTGTATCCCACGATGTTCACCAGACGGTGCACGGCGAACATTATGATGATTATGAACAGCAGGGCGGCTATGTGCCATCCCTCGATGTAGGTTGCATAGATCCATTCCGGATAGAACAGGGCGGTCACGCAGAACGCACCGATGACGAAATCGTACTGGTCCAGGACGGGAGCCTTCTGACCCCTCTCCATACCGAGCCTCCTCTTGATGAACGCCCCGCAGAGGTCACCGAGAACAGCCCCGAAGGAGAGACATGCCAGGATCCCCACGTTGCCCCAGAAGGGTCCGTATCCCCAGTAATCCACCGGGTCCCAGATCGATGCGATGAGTATCATGATCAGTCCGATGACGATACCGCTGAAGGCTCCTCCGAAGAAGCCCCTCCAGGACTTACCGTCACCGAAGATCCTCTTTCCCCTCCAGGACCTGCCGAAATCTATCTTGGTCTTCCCTCCGAAAACCACCGCGGCGGAGTTCGGGACCATCGCGGGCAGGAAGAGCCAGAGGCCCGTTATCATGACCACAATGACGTCTATCACATCCATGGATGCACCTATGTGTTCGGAATGCGGACAAGATGTATAACGTTGGCGGAGTCCCTTATCTATGTCCAGGGACATCACGGACCCATGTTGGTACTGGACAGCTCTGCATTCTTCTCCATGGACGCACTCCCCGAGGAGGACCATGTGTGTCCCCCTGGAGTAATAAGGGAACTCGAGAAGTACGAGGACCCCCGCCTCGCCCTATGGGGGGACATGGTGCATGTGTCGGACTGCTCCAAGGAATCCCTGGACAAGGTCACAGAGGCTGCCAGGAAGAGCGGTGACCTCGGAAGACTTTCACCCGTGGATATGACGGTGCTCGCCCTAGCTGTGGACGTTCAGGGGACCATATGGTCCGATGACTACTCCATACAGAATGTGGCCCGTATCATGGGGATCGGATTCAGACCGATCGGCATGAAGGGGATCGAGAAGGTCGTCAAGTGGAACTACAGGTGCATCGGCTGCGGCAAATGGTTCAAAGAGAAGATGCCGGAGTGTCCGATCTGCGGCTCCGGCATGAAGGCCTGCAGGAAGAAGTGATCAGGGGAACAGACGCTTGCATCTGATCAGTTTTCCGAGCCTACGCTGACCCAGGAACTTCATGCAGAAGGCGGTGCTGCCCTCGGACCTGAATCCTATAGTGTCCGCCAGCTTCTTGTTGAATGCAGCGGTCTTGAGGGGCTTCTCCATGATGGATCTCCACTGGGTCTCGTAATCAGTCAACGGGGAACCTGACGCGATGTTCCTTCCCGCGACGGTTCCGCAGACACGTCCTGCGATCATCGCCAGAGGGATACCCCCACCGTTCACGGATATGACCTGACCTGCCGCATCCCCGACGACCATTCCGTTACCTGCGACGGTCCTCTCGATGGGGCCCTCGGACGGAACGTACTTGCCCTCCAGTTTTCCCTGGACATCGAAGCCGTTCTTCTTCGCGAAGGTGTCGAAGAAAGCGGAGAGGTTTCCGCTGGCGAACTTGGGAGAGAAACCGACACCGACATTGGCACGACCATCCTTGGGGATGATCCAGCTGTAGGCTCCGGGAGCGATGTCACCGAAGAACATGTAGAGATAGGGTTCGAAATCACCCTTGGCCTGTGCGGTGACCGCTGGATAGGGGTTCCTGTTCC
>JAEDJU010000090.1 GCA_016296195.1 Candidatus Methanomethylophilaceae archaeon
TCTTCAACTGATCTCGGCCTTTGACAACCTTTATAAATAATCCCCTTATAGCACCGATTCACAGGTGTTCAAATGGTAGATTTCAAAGCTATCGTAAACGATGTGAAGACCGGTAAGTCCTACAACGTTACCGTCTCTGGTCACCACGCGAACTCTCTGATCGGTAAGAGCATCGGAGAGGTCGTGGATGGAATTTTCGTCGGTCTCCCCGGCTATAAGATCAAGATCACCGGCGGATCCGATGGAAACGGAACCCCCATGAGGTCCGACCTCCCCGGAACAAAGAGGGTCAAGCTCCTCCTGTCCGACAGCAAGGGATTCCACGAGAAGTACCCCGGCCAGAGGAAGAGAACCGCTATCCGCGGATCCACTGTCTCCGCAGAGATCGTCCAGATCAACATGGCCGTTGCAGAGTACGGACCCAAGTCCATCGAGGAGTGCCTCAACCCCGCCGAGGGTGAGGCTGCGGAGAACTGATGAAAGTTCCAAAGCAGCCCGAGATCAACATCGGAATGATCGGTCACGTCGACCACGGAAAGACCACCCTCACCAAGGCCCTTTCCGGCGAGTGGACCGACCGTCACTCCGAGGAGTTGAAGAGAGGCATCTCTATCCGTCTCGGGTACGCAGACGTGGCGTTCTACAAGTGCCCCCAATGCCAGGGGCCCATGGCGTACGGAACCAACAAGAAATGTAAGAGCTGCGGTGCCGACGCGGAGTTCCTCAGAGCGGTGTCCTTCGTGGATGCCCCCGGTCACGAGACCCTGATGGCAACGATGCTGTCCGGAGCCGCACTCATGGACGGAGCCCTCCTCCTGGTGGCCGCGAACGAGAAGTGTCCCCAGCCCCAGACCAAGGAGCATCTGATGGCGCTCTCGATCATCGGTATCGAGAACATCATCATCGTCCAGAACAAGATCGACATCGTCAGCAGGGAGCAGGCGATCGAGAACTACAAGCAGATCAAGGAGTTCGTCAAGGGAACGATTGCGGAGAATGCCCCGATCATCCCCATCTCGGCCAACCGCGGTGTCAACATCGACATGCTCATCCAGGCTATCGAGGAGCACATCGTCGCCAAGGTCCAGAGGAACCCCGACGCATCCCCGCTCATGCATGTGGCACGTTCCTTCGACATCAACTCCCCCGG
This sequence comes from Candidatus Methanomethylophilaceae archaeon, assembly GCA_016296195.1. GTDB lineage: Archaea > Thermoplasmatota > Thermoplasmata > Methanomassiliicoccales > Methanomethylophilaceae > Methanoprimaticola. Next base: position 1,151 of record JAEDJU010000090.1, read on the forward strand.
TACCAAGCCGGAGGATCTGAAGGGAGGTGTCCTCGGAGGTACCCTCATCCAGGGAACCCTGAGGGTCGGAGATGACATCGAGATCTCGCCCGGTAGGAAGACCGAGGTCGCGGGAAAGACCGTCTATGAGAGGATCACCGCGAAGGTCGTCTCGCTGGAGGCCGGAGGAAAGAGCGTCAAAGAGGTCCTTCCCGGAGGTCTCATCGCCATCGGTACCGGTCTCGACGCATCCATCACGAAGTCCGACGGACTGACCGGAAGGGTCATCGGTGTGCCCGGTGAGCTTCCCCAGGTCGTCCATGACTTCAGGATGAAGACCACTCTGCTTGACCGTGTCGTAGGTTCGTCGTCCGAGCTCTCCGTCGAGGACATCAAGAGCAACGAGCCCTTGATGCTCAGCGTCGGTACAGCAACCACTGTCGGTGTGGTCAAGAGCGCTAGGAACGGTTCCGCCGAGGTCGCCCTCAAGATCCCCGTGTGCATCCTGCCCGGACAGAGGGTCGCCATCTCCAGAAGGATCTCCAACAAGTGGAGACTCATCGGATACGGTATCGTAGAACAGTGAGACCATGCAGACCGTGGTTCTCGACACAAACGCCTTACTCATGCCTTTTGAGATCAGGATCAACCTCGACCTCGCCCTCAGGGACCTCCTTGGGGATACGAGGATCGTGGTCCCTGGACCTCTGGTCGGGGAGCTCAAGCACCTCGACCACAGGTTCGCCAAGGCCGCCATAGCCCTTGCCCGCAAGTACGAGATCATCCCGACCGAGTACACGGGTGACAACGCCGTGGTCGAGCTGGCCTTCAAGACGGGCGGTTACGTCCTGACCAACGATAAGGAGCTCCGTAGGAGGCTCAGGAAGGAGAACGTTCCCATCATCTTCCTCCGTTCGGGCACCCATCTCGCCATAGACACCTATCTGGGCGAGTGATTCACGAACTCTTGGCCAGTTCTTCCTCTTCGAGAATCTTGTACGCGACCTTTCCGACCAGGGTCTTCGGAAGGTCCTCTCTGAACTCTATCTCCGATGGCAGGGAGTATTTGGCCACCCATTTCCTCACATACTCCATGATCTCGTCCTTCACCTGCTGTGAGGGTTCGATTCCGGGTTTCAATGTGATGAATGCCTTGATCCTCTGTTGTTTGATGGGATCGGGGATTCCGATCACACAGCTCATGCTGACCTTCTCGTGGCCGTCTATGATGTTCTCCAGATGGGATGGGAACACGTTGTAGCCGTTGGTGATTATCATCCTCTTGAGGCGCTGTGTGAAGTAGATGAATCCGTCCCTGTCCATTTTTCCCAGGTCCCCGGTATGTACCCATCTCATACCGTCGGGATGTTCCCTCAATGTCCTGGAGTTCTCCTCCTCGTGACCGTTGTATCCGATCATTACGGTCGGTCCGGCGAGGCAGATCTCTCCCATCTCCCCATAGGCCAGTTCCCTGTCGGTTCCCGGCTCCACGATCTTGTAGTACATGTCCGGAAGCGGAACTCCGATGGAACCCTCCCTGGATGTGTGGATTGGTGTGAGACATGATGCAGTGACGCATTCCGTGAGGCCATATCCCTCCCTGATCTGCACTTTCGCCTTGTGTTCGTTCAGATACGTGTCCATCTTCCTCTTCAGTTCGATTGACAGGCTGTCCCCTCCGGAGAATATTCCCTTCAGGAAGGACAGGTCCGCCTTCATCATCTTCGGCATGCGGATGAGGGCCTCAAACAGTGCAGGGACCCCAGCGATGTAGTTGCATCTGTATTTCAGCATCAGTTTGACGTAGCTATCCGGGGTGAATCTTGGGACCAGTACGCAGCATCCCCCCTCGGAGAGAGCGGTGTGTATGGATATGCCCAGTCCGAAACCGTGGAATATGGGCATGACGGCAAGCATCCTGTCACCTATCGCGTATCCGGGATTCACTCCGATGATCTGCCTGGTGAGTGCATTGAGGTTGTAGCTGCTAAGACAGATACCTTTGCTGACGCCTGTGGTTCCTCCGGAGTAGAGGATCACAGATGTATCCATGCAGTTGTTCTCGTCCCTGTACCTTCCGTTGAAACGTTTCCCGGATGCCAGGAAATCATCCCACATCAGAACGGGAGCATCGGACGGGACCTTGTCATGTTTGCGCCCCTCGGTCAGGTTGTACCCGAGACGTACAATCGGTCCCACCTCGTCCTTTATCGATGTGATGATCAGTGTGTCTAAATCGTACTCTTCCCTGACATTGAGGAATTTACCGTAGAACTGATCGAGTGTGATGGCCACCTTCGACTCCGATTGCTCAAGATAGTATTGGATCTCCTTCTCGGCTGAGAGGGGGTGGACCATGTTGGCGATAGCCCCCACCATGTTCACCGCGTAGAACATGCAGACCGCCTGGGGACAGTTGGGGAGTGCGATGGTGACCTTGTCCCCCTTCGACACCCCTATGGATGCGAGGGAGCGTGCTATGATGTGGATCTTCTCCACCATCTGTGAATAGGTGGTCCTCCTACCGAAGAATATGTAGGCATCTATGTCCGGGTGGGCATTCGCGGTCCTCTCCACGAGTTCGGCCATGGAGCATTCCGGATAGTCAAGGTGTGATGGGAGGTCGCCGAGGACCTTCAGCCAGGGTGCCTGTACGTTGTTGAAATCAGAGTTCAATCGGATCCCTCATAGGAATGTCAAGTAGTTCGGGTTTGGAAAGGATCTGCTGCAGTACCTTCATGGAACGGGCGAAGTACATCCCGTCGGCTATGCGCTCATCCATCGTGATTCCCACATCCACCATCTTGCGGATCTCGCGTGTGCCATCGTCTTTCAGTACCTCCTTGTTGTGGATGGTGCCTATGGTGGCGACTATGGAGTTCGTTCCGTAGTTGTTGAGATGGTGATACACGCTGGGGCATCCGATGGATCCCAGATTGGACAGCAGGACCGTGCAGAAGTTGGGGTCTCCGTCCGTGAGCGATCTGGGGGTCTTCCCGTAGAAGTCGAGGATGCGGACCAGACCCATGATCCCCATCATGATCGTACGGGGAACCTTCGCGAAGGTGTCCAGGGTCTTGTCCACTCCATAGGAGTCGGATTCGCGGACCTGTTTCACGGAGCCGGTGATATCATCGGTGACCTTCCTGAGGGTCCAATCATCATCCACCTCGGTGATGATGAGGGATTCACGGCTTCCATCCTGGAAGTCCCTGCGGGCGACGAATGCCATGGAGGTCCTGTGACGCATGTACATCCTGCGTCCGGAGATGTAGATGTTCAGGTCCGGACGGAGCTGGACGAGGCGTGCCACGGCCATGATGATGCAATGGAAGAACTTGGTGCGTTCACCCGTCTCCGATACGTTCCTCTCCTCGAGGAATGCCAGGAGTTCGGTGACGTCGAATTCCTGATTGATGTAGACCTCTGCATCCGTACGTTTGTTCATGAGGTGGGGCATGATGGCATGGAGCCCATCGACATTGCGTATCCAACGCGCATCCCTGCGGTCCCCCCAGCGTCTCCTATCATCATCCATGGTAGCAGACGGATTGAATAGCACCACTGTATAAATTGGTTCATAGGAATATCCTTCCGAGGGATATGAAGTAAAATGGAAAGGGGTTTCCGAGCCCCCCGGAAAGGGGCTCAGATGAGTGGTTCGGGAGGTGTCTGAGGGGTGGTACCGTCCCAGGGTTCCAGACCGAGTTGCTCCAGTTTGGAGGACACCAGTGCCTTCCCCTTGTCAGTGACACCGTAGATGGGGATCTTGGTTCCGGCCACCATGACATCGGGTCTACGGGCCGCCTCATCCCTGAGTGCACGGGATGCGCATGCGGTGATGATGTCGAATGTGTCGAATGCCCTGACGGCATCGGCATCCGACATCCCGGATGTGTGGACACCGACGATGACCGCGTTGTCCCCGTACATGTCCCTGATTGCCATGGCATCGGAGACGGAGGGGGTGGTCACGGCGACCGTCCTGTGCTTCATGGAGAAGGCCTTGCCGACTCCCGCGACCATGTCCATCTCGGCGGTGTCGGGATCGAGCATGTTCTCCCTTCCGATGGCCTCGACGACCCTGGGTATGGGTTCCGTCTCGCATATCCCTGAAATGCGTCCGCCCATCCCCTGTAGGATGCGGGGGTCCGTGATGACCGCCGTTCCGCAACCATCTGCCGCGATCACGGCCGCATCGATGGTCTTCTGCCTGAGGGCATGGCTGAGTATCTCCGACACTCCGAACGAGATCACGTCGTCCATCTCCGTGACCCTGTCCTCGGTGCACATTCCGAACGATGAGATCCTGTACTCGATGTTCTCTCTCACCGTGTCGGTGTTGAGCTCCTCTATCCCCCTGTACTTCTTGAAGAGGGGGCAGTGCTTCACCTTGGGTTCGGAGACCTCCACGACCTTGCCGTCCTCGATGACGACACGGCTCATGCCGAGGCACTCCATTACGTGTCTGGACACGCTCAATCCTCACTCGATGACTTCGATGCTCTGGATGACGACATCCTGGAGGGGCTTGTCGTTCCTGTCGG
>JAEDJU010000091.1 GCA_016296195.1 Candidatus Methanomethylophilaceae archaeon
TTTCAAGGACCAGGTCCTCGTCGATTCCCTCGTGGGACTCAGACCCAAGGAAGACATCATCGAGTACGTCAACGGGTTGTAAGATGGAAACAGACGTTCTCATCATCGGATGCGGCCCTGCAGGTCTTCAGGCCGCCATACATGCCTCCCGCAGGAAATGTTCTGTCCTGGTGGTCGGCAAGGGACGCAACAGCTCCCTCGCAGGCACACATCTGGACAACTACTTCGGCACCGGTGTCGTCGGAGGGGACACGATCCTGGAGGAGGGCAGACGTCAGGCCGAGGCCACGGGCGCCGTGTTCCGTGAGGAGAACGTCATCTCATCCGCCGCCATCGACGGCGGTTTCTCTTTCAAACTGGAGAGCGGGGAGGAGGTAGTTTCCAAGTCGGTGATCATAGCCACCGGCGTCTCCCGCACCAAACTCGGTATCCCCGGGGAGAAGGAACTGTACGGGAAGGGCGTGAGCTATTGCGCCATCTGCGACTGCAACTTCTATAGGGGACGCAGGGTCGTCATAGTCGGCAACGAGTCCGAGGCCGCCGTCTCTGCGGAGATGATGACCAACTACGCATCGGAGACATCATGGGTCGCATGGGACATCACCGCCAACGGTTCCCTCGTGGACCGTGCCAAGGCGGCAGGGGTCACCATGTACTCCTCGAAACCCGACCGTGTCGAGGGAGATGGGAAGGTGGAGCGCCTCATCCTCAAGGACGGCACCACCATACCGACCGACGGGGTCTTCATAGAGCTGGGTGCGAAATCCGCCGCGGACATAGCCATGGACCTGGGTGTCATGCCCGAGATGGATGATTCCATCAAGGTCGGAAGGGATTGCTCCACAGAGGTCCCCGGTGTCTACGCCTGCGGAGACATCACCGGCAAACCGTGGCAGGTCGCCAAGGCCGTCGGCGAGGGTTGCATCGCCGGACTGAACGCCGCCGAGCATGCGGGGTGCGGAAGATGACCGTATCTGACCTCATATCCGGAATGCTCAGGGAGGACGGTGGTTTCCAGAAGGCCTTCCGCAGCATATTGGACGACGAGTTGGGAATGTCCCTCAACGAGTTCTGCCAGCTGTCCGGTATCTCCCAGAGCACCATGTACAAGATCCTGGAGGACAAGAGGGAGCCCAATCTGCGTACCGTGCGTCAGGTCATCAAGGCCCTGAAGATCCTCATGGAGGCCGATGATTCCCATTTCATAGCGGTCATCGCATCCACCACCGTCGTCGAGAACCTCCCCCGCACCATAGAGATGGAGGGAGGTGTCGTGATCAACGTCCGTGAGTACCCGGTCTCAACCGTGGAGGATGCTATAATCGCGGCTGTGCGTGCGGAGAGGGACGGTGCCCTCGGTGTCGTGTGCGCACCCATCGTCGCACCCACCATAGAGAAGATCCTCGCGATACCCGTGTCCCGTGTCATCCCCACGTCCAGTGTCATGCTCGCGATAGACCACCTCAGGGACTTCATCTGACGGCGATTTTAAGCACGTAACATCTTTTAGTAAACCATAGACCTAAACAATTTTAATATCCCGTCGTCATAATCCGGAGCCTGGGGAGATTGAACTGTTCGAACTTCAGGTCGTCAGCAACACGCCAATGACGGGCGTCACGGATGTGAACGTCGTGGCGGAGACGCTCCTGGTGCAGATCGGATACCTCCCGAAGGGATACGACCCCAAGACCGGGGCCGTGACGGTCCGCGACAGCGTTCCGTACCGTCTTTTCATGGACCACTTCATGGCCTATCCCTCCAAGGCATGGGCCGTCGAGGAACTGGCCGCGCTGCTCGGAACCACGAAGCCGACCATTTACAGGCACATAAACAAGCTGAAGTCCATGGATCTCCTGGAGGCGATGGATGTGGAGTTCGACGGTCAGATGCGCAAGGGCTATCGCATCAGGTTCGGCGACCTTTCCAAGGCTTGGAGCTTCACCGAGGCCAACGTCACGATGGCCATGGAGAACTACCGCAAGACCGTGGTTCACTTCCAGGAACTCATGTCTGGTGACAAGCAATGAACATGGACTACATGATCACAGAGGGGTCGAAGTACAGGGTCAACCACGGTGACGAGGAGCTCACCGAGGGTGTGTTCAAGGGTTTCTCCGTCATAGGTAACGACACCGCTATGGTGTTCGAACTGGCTGACGGCACTCTCAGGTTCATCAACTCCTCCCAGATCATATTCCTCGACCTTCTCGAGTCCGCACCAGTGGAGGCGGCTCCGAGGAAATCCGAGCCCGGCAGCGTGTACTATGGATGACCGCATAGTCTCGCTTTCCCATGAGCTGATCGATGCGGTCAAGACCGGACGTGTCCGTGACCGTGACGAACTGCAGAACCTCAAGCTGAAGCTCTGCAAGAAGTACCGTCTCGAGGCCGTCCCTCCGAATTCGGACATCCTGGCCAACGTGGACCCCTCCGATGTGAAGGTCCTCACACCATTCCTTATCAAGAAGCCCATGCGCACCATGAGCGGTGTCGCCGTAGTCGCCGTCATGACATCCCCGTTCGACTGCCCCCATGGGAAATGCGCATACTGTCCCGGAGGGGTGCAGAACGGTTCCCCGCAATCCTACACCGGTAAGGAACCCGCGGCCAGACGTGCCGGCAGGAACGAGTTCGACCCCTACAGGCAGGTCCTGGACCGTATAACCCAGTTGACGGAGATCGGTCACAAGACCGACAAGATAGACCTCATCATAATGGGCGGGACGTTCACATGTCGCGATCCGGAGTATCAGGAATGGTTCGTCCGCAGATGCTTCGATGCCATGAACGGTTCCGAATCACCCGACCTCGCCACGGCCCATCTGGAGAACGAGACCTCCGCCCACAGATGCGTGGGCCTGACCGTGGAGACACGTCCGGACGTCTTCGACGATGCACAGATCGAGAGGGCCCTCGCCCTGGGCGCCACCCGTGTGGAGCTCGGTGTCCAGATCCTCGACGATGATGTCCTGAAGGGTGTGGACAGGGGTCACGGCACCGAGGAGGTCCGCAGGTGCACCAAGGCGTGCAAGGACCATGGACTCAAGATCTGCTACCACATCATGCCGGGTCTGCCCGGTTCCGACCCGGAGAACGACATGAGGTGTTTCAGGAAGGTGTTCGACGATCCCGATTACCGTCCTGATATGCTGAAGTTCTATCCCACATTGGTCGTGGAGGGTACCAAGGTTTACGACTGGTGGGCCGATGGGAGATTCACCCCGTTGGATGTCGACACCGCTGTGCAGCTTCTGTCCGATATGAAGGAGACTGTTCCCGAGTATGTTCGTATCCAGCGCATCCAGAGGGACATCCCAGTCCCGCAGATCACCGCGGGCATCCTCAAGAGCAACATACGTCAGCTGGTGGCCGACAATATGGATTCCCGTGGCCGCAGGTGCAGATGCATCCGCTGCAGGGAGGTCGGTCACACCGGGGCATCCTTGGACGATCCCGACAAGGTCGTTCTGAAGATCATGGAGTACGAGGCCAGTGGCGGAAGGGAGTACTTCATATCCTTCGAGTATGAGGATTCCCTGATCGGATATGTGCGTGTGCGCATCGATTCCAATCCAGTGGCCACCATTAGGGAGCTGAAGGTCTTCGGGAGGATCGCATCGATCGGTGACGACGGGGAGGATTGGCAGCACCGCGGATTCGGCCGCGAGCTCGTCGCTGAGGCCGAGAGGATCGCCAGGTCCAACGGGAAGGAGGGGATCAGGGTGACCAGTGGGGTCGGTGTCCGCCAGTACTACGCATCCCTGGGGTTCTCCAAGGAGCTCCCCTATATGTGCAAGCGCTTCCGATGGCAATGTTTAAGACCGGGATTATGATTAAGTGTTCACTTAATTGGATAAGGTCAGACCATGGATGACTGGTTTAGCCGTCTGAAGGCCCTTTCGGATCCGACGAGGCTCTCCATCGTGGAGATACTCCTTCACCACGACCTGTGTGCAGGAGCTGTCGCACGCAGGCTCGGGATATCTGAGTCGGCGGTGTCGCAGCACATCAAGGTCCTGAAGGAGGCCGGTCTTGTGGACGGTGTCAAATGCGGCTATTTCATGCACTATGCGGTCAACCGCGATATGCTGATCAGGCTCTCGGAGGTATTCACATCGATGTGCGATATCGAACGCCACCCCTGCGATCCGTCCGCCGAGGGATGCACCGCCAAGAGGCCCGATTCCTGTCCTGCCGAGAAGGGCGTCGGAAGATGTCCGAAGGTCGGGACCGGGGAACCGTTCTGCCGCGGATGCAGGGTCGTCATGGATCCGACCTTGGACAGGTGATCATCATGAGGATTGCAGTGACATATGAGAACGGACAGATCTTCCAGCATTTCGGCCGTACCGAGCAGTTCAAGGTGTATGATGTCGAGGACGGGGAAGTCGTTTCATCCGAGGTTGTCGGAACCGACGGCAGGGGCCACGGAGAGCTGATAAACGTCCTCCGCGAGCTCGATGTCAAGGTGCTGATCTGCGGCGGTCTCGGCGGAGGGGCCAGGAACGGTCTCGCAATGTCCGGTGTCGAGGTGTGCTCCGGCAACGAGGGCGATGCAGATGCGGCCGTATCCGCCTACGTCTCGGGTACACTCGCGAAATGCTCGGACCCGACATGCAACCACCACGGGGAGGACCACGTCTGCACCTGCGGAAAGCACTGATCAGCCATAGAACGGGATGTTGTCCCAGCTCCCGCGGCGTTTCACTATGTCGCGGGACATCTTCTCGTAGTTGTCGAAGACCATGGGGTCCACCGAGGGCATCACCTTCTCCAACGCCTTCTCGAAATGGCGCATCTCCACGTGCTTCGCGGAATGATCCTCCCTATAGGCGTTCAGTCCCGCCTCCCTGCACAGTGCCTCTAGATCCGCTCCGACATACCCGTCTGTCCTCGATGCGATGGATCCGAGATCCACATCCTTCAGCGGCATCCTCCTGGTGTGGACCTTCAGGATGCTCAGCCTGGCCTCCAGATCCGGTTTCCCCACGAGGACCATCCTATCGAACCTTCCGGGCCTCAGGAGTGCGGGGTCGATCATGTCGGGCCTGTTGGTCGCCGCCATCACCGTCACGTTCTTCAGCCCCTCGACACCGTCCATGGATGTCAGGAGCTGTGCCACGACCCTCTCCCATGCGCCTCCGTCGCTTCCGCGTATGGGCGCTATGGAATCTATCTCGTCGAAGAATATGATGCACGGGGCCATCTGCTTGGCCCTCTTGAACAGCTGACGGATGGCACGTTCGCTCTCCCCCAACCATTTGCTGGCGACCTCCGGACCGTTCACCGATATGAAGTTGGTCCCGGACCCGTTTGCGGTCGCCTTCGCTATGAGTGTCTTCCCGGTTCCGGGAGGACCGTAGAGGAGTATCCCCTTCCCCGGCTGTATCCCCAGCCGGTCGTAGGCTGGGTTGCCGTCCTCAGGAACGAACACCTCCTCGATCTGTGCTCTGACATCATCCAATCCGCCGATATCGTCCCAGGATACCTTGGGTATCTCCACGAGGACCTCCCTCATGCCACTTGGTTCCACATCCGCCAGGGCATCCCTGAAATCGGACATCGTGACCTTCATGGTCTCCAGGATCTGGGTGGGGACGGGTCTGTCCAGGTCCATCTCCCTCATCCTGCCGCTGAGGCATTTCATGGCGGCCTCCCT
>JAEDJU010000092.1 GCA_016296195.1 Candidatus Methanomethylophilaceae archaeon
TGGTCGTATGTGCCTTCGGACTGGAGTTCCTGATGGACAACATCGAGGTGCCGACGATGTTCTTCTTCGCGGCACTGATAGTCGCCCAGATCCCCGACATAATGAAACTGGGTGACGATGGGGAACCCCTGTCGGGATGGAACATCCTCGCATTCATCGTCGGATTCGCGATAATGATCTCGTTCCTGTTCATGGGAGATGGGAACAATGTGGAACTCGAGGGCATCACCGGGACGATCCTGATGGTCCTCGTGGGTGTCATCCTGGCGGTGTCCAAGCTCGCCCCCGGAGTGAGCGGGTCCACGGTGCTGCTGGCATTGGGGATGTACGCCCCGTTCATGCACGCACTCACCGACCTCGACATCGGATATCTCCTTCCGGTTCTCGTAGGACTCGTCATCGGGGTCCTCGGATTCTCCAAGGTCGTGGACCACTGCATGAGGAACCACAAGAAATCCACCTACGTCACGATCCTCGGACTGACTGCCGGATCCGTGATCACCGTCTCCGTACAGGCCATCATGAAACTCAGTGGTACGGACATGGTCGCCATGAGCATCGCCGGGATCGTCATCGGTCTGCTCCTCGGTATCGGACTCAGCAGGATAGCGTCCTCCTACGCAAAGGAGACCATATCCGAGAAGGTCTGAGAGGATAATCAACGACGGCAGGGCGATGGATAGGATGGATGGATGTTGAGAACACCCTACCGCCGTTCAGAAGACAGTGTACGGGGATGCACACCTTTCGTCTTCAGATTCTTCATCGACGGGAGGGTATAAAAGGCGGAGCGGGGGAGGTCACCGAAAGTGCGACCCCCTCCGCAGAGTGTCTGGCTATGCTCCGAAAGTGACCGAAAGTACCTTTCGGGGCTCATTTGAGCTTGTGACGGATCTTGACGGCGATACCGCGCTTGAGGTCGGTCATCTCGCGTCCGCACATGAATGCGACACCGACTCCACGGACCTCACCGTTGCACACGGCGATGGCCTCGTCACCCACATGGATGCGGGGATCCGCGGAGACGACACCGACGGCGAACAGGTTGCCCTTCATCTCGAAGTCCATGATCTCCACGGTGTTGAATCCATTCTCGGCAAGGATCCTGGCTCCATCCAGGGTCAGTGATAGCATTCCCCTCTCGGGGGTGACCATTCCCAGCTGGACCTTCTGCTTCTTGTCCTCGGGATTCTCGCGTATGAGCTTCCAGTAGGGGAACTTTCCGATGGCGTATGTGTTCTCGTCCATCAGGAGATCGGCCGCCTCCCTTCCGAACTGGAACTCCAGGACGTTCCTCATCTGGTTGTTGCGGTCGATCAGGTAGTCCACGGGCTCCATGTCCTTGGTGATGGCCCTGAGGGTCTTGTCCAGGTTCTCCAAGGATGCGGGGGATGTGGGATCGCCGACGACGGTGCACTCCATGTCTGCCAATCCCTCCACGAGCTCGTAGTCCTCTCCCAGATGGCAGACGACCTTGTCGTAACCCTGGGCGATGATGTTCCCGACCATCTCCCTGATGAACCTCTTCTCCTCGCATTTCCACTCCCCGGTGACGGGGATGTCGTAGGAGTTCGCGGGATAGAATGCGTCCAGCTCCCTGGGGACCACTCCCAAGGGAGAGGTGACGATGACCTCGTGGACGAGGGTGTCATGGGATGCCGTGTGGATGGCACTGGCGAAGGCCTTGTGCGATTTGGAGATGTGATAGGGCTTCTTGGCGGAACAGGGCAGGAGCAGCAGGACCCTCTTGTTCTCGGGTTTCCTGTAGTTGGCGATGCGCTCCTTGTAGGCCTTGATGTCGGGCCTCCTGAGGGCCTGGGTGGTGTTGCAGCTGAACCTGCATCCGACGGTGGAGCATGTCTCCTCGGCGTAACGGTATCCGACATCGTCGTAGATCCTCAGTGTGGCGACGGACGAGGGAGTGGATGGCGCCCTCTGGTCGACGAGCTCCCTGAGACGGTCCGAACCGATGAAGATCCTGACCTTCTCCACCTCCTCGTTGATGGCACGGACGTTCGCCTCAGACTCGTCCTTTCCGGTGACGACCTCGGCCTCGGGAATGAGCATGATGCCGCTGAGACCGGCGGCCCTGGGAAGGGAATCGTCGAACATGTCGATGCCCATGTAGGAGAGCATGGCGATGGTGGAAGGTTCGGCCAATCCGAGCATCATGACGATCCTGTTGAATCCGGCAGCCTCCCTGATCCTGATGACGGTGTCCACGGTCCTGCGGGAGTCCTTCCTGAGCTCGTAGGCGTTGGGGATGACAACGATCTCGACATCGTCACCGAAGACCATCTCCTCGGGAAGGGGGAGCCTCACAACGGCGACACCGTCCTTGACGGTGATATCTGACGACACACCGGAGGATGCGGTTGTCCTGAGACCCGATTCCAGGGGAACGGAGGAGCCCATGACATGGAGTGTCCTTCCGGAATCCGCATGCTCGATCCAGATGCTTTCCTTCTCATCGGAACCGATGACCGCGGGAGTGACTACCTTCTCGCCGTTCCTACTGTATTCGCAGACCCTACCCCTCTGGGACCTGGAGACGATGTCCAACATGGAACGTGCCAATCTGCACTGACTTATAAGGGTGTCTGATGGTTTACAAAAACGGATTTCAAAACATTACAAACACTACCGGGCCTATCGATCACCTAGTGTAGGACATTTGCAAAGGCACAGAGGACTTCAGTCCTATTATCATGGGTACGATCATGTTCCCCCGAGTCGTACCGAATATTGCCTATTGAAAACCAAGAACCCTTTTGCAGTAATATTTTGAGGACATTTCAATATATGTTAAACATCACACGAAAAATGCCAGCACCAAAATTAAAATCAACCATCCCGATAACCTCAACATGGACCTCTACGACAAAGACGTTGTGTCAATCAGAGATTTCACCAAGGACCAGATCGAGAGTATCCTGGACCTTTCACAGAAGATGGTTCCCTATGCCCTGGGCGAGAAGACCAACCGCGTCCTCGACGGGAAGATCCTGGGCAACCTTTTCTTCGAGCCCTCCACCCGTACCAAGCTCTCATTCGAGAGTGCGGCATACAGGCTCGGATGCGACGTCATCGACGTGTCCGAGATGTCCATGACATCCATATCCAAAGGGGAGACCCTGGCGGACACCATCAAGATGGTCGACGCATACTGCGATGTCATCGTGCTCAGGCATCCCTACGAGGGAGCGGCGAGACTCGCGGCCAAGTTCTCAGAGAACCCCGTGATCAACGCAGGTGACGGTGCCGGATCCCACCCGACGCAGACACTCCTCGACCTCTTCACCATGAGGGAGGCCAAGGGATCCCTCGACGGCCTGAACATCGTCCTCGTGGGCGACCTGAAGTACGGGAGGACGGTCCACTCCCTCGCAGACGCCCTGACCATGTTCGGAGCGAAACTGACACTCGTGGCACCCGAGAGCCTCCAGATGCCCGATGACATCGTGCAGCACCTCGAGGCCAAGGGATGCCATCCCACCAAGACCGCCGACCTGGACGGGGTCATCGACCAGGCGGACATCCTGTACGTGACGAGGATCCAGAGGGAGAGGTTCCCCGACCCCGCCGAGTACAAGAAGGTGGCCGGAACCTACAGGATCGACAACGCAATCCTCAGGGAGGCCAAGAGCGACATGGTCGTCATGCACCCCCTGCCCAGGGTGGACGAGATCGCACCCGAAGTCGATTCCACGCCCCACGCAAGGTACTTCAAGCAGGCGTTCAACGGAGTGCCCGTGAGGATGGCACTGCTCTGCTCCATCCTCGGAGGTGAGATCTGATGACAGGAAACGCGAACATCAAGGAGATCATGCTGCCCCCCATCAGGAACGGTACCGTGATCGACCACATCACATGCGGACAGGCCCTCAACGTCATGAGGATCCTGAACGTCAACGAGAACAACATCGACTCATCCATCAGCATCGGTATCCACGTCTCATCCGAGGAGATGGAGTGGAAGGACATCGTCAAGATCGAGGACAGGGAGCTGGATGCGAAGACCGTCGACAAGATCGCGCTCATCGCCCCCGATGCGACCATCTCCATCATCAGGGACTTCTATGTGGCCGAGAAGTACAAGGTCCGTCTGGAGGACCACGTCGTCGGACTCGCCAAGTGCAGCAACCCCAACTGCATCACCAACAGGGGAGAGCCCGTGTCACCCGAGTTCAACGTGATCGGAAGGCACCCTCCACAGCTCAGATGCTGCTACTGCGACAGGATGCTCACGAACATCTCCGACAACCTGCTGTGATCCGGATGAGGATTCTGCTTATCGCGGGAATGCCCGGGGCGGGCAAGGAGGAGTTGCTCAACGTCGACCGCTCCATGGGCATCCCATTCCTCAGGATGGGGGACATCGTCAGACAGTTCCATGCCGACTCCGGTGCGGAGATGGAGGGACTGAGCGTTGGACAGGTTGCCAACCGCGAGAGGGAGCTCCACGGGAAGAACATCTGGGCGAAGCGTGCGATAGAACGCATGTCCGGGGACATCTTCCTGGTGGACGGATGCAGGAGCATGGACGAGGTCCGCTCCTACAGGGAACTCAGCGACCAGGTGTACATCATCGCCGTCCACGCACCGAGGATGACCAGGTACGAACGCCTCGTGGCCAGGGGACGCGATGACGCACCCCATGACATGGGGGAGTTCGATGCCAGGGACGAGCGCGAGATGGGCTGGGGACTGTCCGATGTGATAGCCTTGGCCGACCGCATGATCGTCAACGACTCCGACCTTGATTCATTCAGAACGAAGGTGGAGGAGACACTGGAGATGATGAGGTGAAGTTCACCACCGCCCGTCTGTGCGGGGGGAAGGCCCTGATGGCCGTCTCCGCGGATGTCCTGGACATCGACATGGATGCGGCGGAATCCCACTTCAGGGAACAGGGATGCGAGATAACCTCCAAGGACCCCATGATGATGGTTTTCACATGGAACGGAATGGAGACCACCCTGTACAGTCAGGGGAAGGTCATGTTCTTCCCCCTGGAGGACAAGCAGCTCTGCATCAAGTATGCGACAGAGATCCTCGAATCCATTGTCGGATGAAAACCGTTTCCTGCCCCCTCCATTCCATTCGGGAACGGGGGATATCTTCTCAATATCTTGCAATCCACATGTCCCAACGAATATGATCACAAGAGCTTCTCATACTCATCATCCTCAGGATTGTCCCATTCTTTTGGCAAGACGTAGTATCCTGTATCAGGATCGATAATTCCTGCATCAGGTAGTTTTGAAACGATTTGAGTCAAGATGTCGTCCTTTAATTCAATCCTAAAGGGGATGGCCTGCTCCATCACTGCTTGATGAAGAAACAGATTAATTGCTGAAATTGTAGAGATGCCAAATTTAGAGAATAAAGCATCACACTGCTCTTTAAACTCAGAATCTGTCGTTAATGTAATGCTCGTTTGACTCATAGTTGTCGGTTGTAGGGTAATTATAAGAAGATTATTGGAAAAAGTTCAGCTACAATGCTACTTTCTTCCAATGTTTCTGATAATTACTCCGGTGCTGAATCTGAGATGTTTAGTCTATTGAAGTTTTCTTGACCGTGTACAAGGTGATGCTGTACATCTCCGTTTTATACACACA
>JAEDJU010000093.1 GCA_016296195.1 Candidatus Methanomethylophilaceae archaeon
GCCTCCAGCTCCTTGATGACGGCGTTGAGGACATCGAGCTGCTTGTTGGTGAGCGCGATCTCCTTTGCCTCGTATCCGGCCTTGATGATTCCGGCTGCGGTGGATCCAGCTGCCTTTGCCCTGAGGTACAGGTCGTTTCCGTTCTCGGCGATTGCGGATCCGATCTTGTAGGCGTTGTCGTAGGCGAGGACGTATCCCTCGGGTCCACGGGCCCTGTCAGAGATCATGTACAGGTCCCTGAGGGTCTTCTCCTGGCCGGTTGCGATTGCAGTGTTCATCAGGGAAACCTCGTATCCGAGGGATCCGAGCCAGCACTGGACGGAGGTTCCTCCGAACTCGGGGTGGTACTCGACGGACTCGTTGGACCACAGGTCGCACACCTGAGCCATCAGGTTACCCTGGAGATCGGCGTGTGCGCACTGGCAGTTCTTTCCCTCCTGGGCGCAGGGCTTTCCAGCGATGGCCTTGGCGATGGGTCCCTCGTATCCACAGTCCTTGTCGGGTCCTGCGGCTCCGCACTCCCAAGCGACGAGAGTCCTTGCGGCGGAGATTGCACGGGTCACTGCGGAGAAGGTCCTCTGAACATCGTTGTCGAGGTATCCTCCAGCCATGAACATGGAAACGTTTGCTCCGGAACAGTTGGTGTCTCCTCCAGCAACGGCCTTGTTCTTCTTTGCGATGTCGACGAACTCGGACCAGACGTACT
The DNA here is from genome assembly GCA_016296195.1 of Candidatus Methanomethylophilaceae archaeon. GTDB lineage: Archaea > Thermoplasmatota > Thermoplasmata > Methanomassiliicoccales > Methanomethylophilaceae > Methanoprimaticola. The sequence goes on from JAEDJU010000093.1 coordinate 707, forward strand.
CCATATCGATGGATCCGAGGTATCCGACTCCGAACAGGAAGGCGGTGATGTCTCCGTTGGTGACTGCGTAGTCTGCGAGCTCTTTTCCTCCCATGGTCTCACAGGAGAGGACATCTGCACCGTTCTCACAGGCGATCTCGGCTGCCTTGAAGAGTGCCTCGGGGTAGGCGTGGGATCCTCCCATTCCGGTCCTGAGTCCCTCCTCTGCCTCACGCTGGTCGGGGATGGTGTGCCTGACTGCACAGTTCACTCCGTACTCCTCGTGGAACTTCTCACAGATCTCTTTCTGTCCCTCGACGACGGGGGTGGACATCTTGGGGTTACCCATCTGGGAAACCCACTCGGTCTCGAGCTGGACGTCGGGGAATCCGAGGGTGACTGCCCTGTTCAGGACATCCTTGGAGATGTAGTCGACGTACTCCTTCCTGAGTTTGGCGGGGTCCTTCTCAGAACCGGGCCTGGGTGCATAGTTGAGCTCGGGGATGACCCTTCCTGCTCCGACTTTGATTCCGAATCCGTATGAAACAGGCTGTTTTGCGGTTCCGAAAACCATCTCATCAGCGCTGCTGTATGCCATCTTTGTGTATCTTGTTGCTGCCATGATCACTCACCTCCAACGATGCTCTCCCACTCTTCCCTGATTCTCTTCCAGTCGTATCCCTCAAGGATCTTGTCTGCGATCGGGGGTGTCATGGGTGCCTTCTCGGAGTAGATTCCAAGGTCGAAGGACTCTGCGAAGTCCCTGTTAACTGCTCCTCCAGCTGCCATGAAGGGGATGTTGACTCCGTCCTTCACGAGGATCTCAGCTGCACGGGGGAATGCAGTCATGGTGGTTGTCATCAGAGCGGTTCCGGTAACCATGAGGGGCTTGACCTCCTCGACTTTGGCGACGACATCGACGACTGCGACGTCCTTACCCATGTCGATGATGGTGTATCCGGAGGACCTCATCATGACAGCGGCGATGTTCTTTCCGATGTCGTGGGGGTCTCCCTCGGCTGCGTGCATGACAACAGTTCCTTTGGTCTCTCTTCCACCGGGGATCTGCTTCTCGGCGATTGCGATTCCGATCTCCATGGTCTTGGCGGCCATCATGATCTCGGGCAGGTAGTAGATGTGCTCGGCGTACAGCTTTGCGACACACTCCATTCCGACGACAAGTCCCTTGTTGATGATGTCCAGAGGCTTGTGGGTCTGCAGTGCCTTGGTGGTGGCGGGTCCGACGTCCTTGAATTTCATGTACAGGACGGTCTCAGCGACCTCCTTGAGGACGGGGTCTGCAGGCAGCATCTTCTTTGCGACTGCCTCGGGGGATGTCTCGTTCTGGGCCTCGATGTCGTAACGCCTGAGGATCGTTCCGAAATCTACACCTTTGTAGTCAATCATCTTTTTTCCTCCTTTTTGTGTCAATCGTTGCCGATCTTCACTGGAATCCTCATCGGTCGGATGACTATTTAATCGATTTCTAGGATGGATGTTGTAACCATGTTTTATATACCAGACCAAAAGTATTATAAACTAATGATTAAAAATTAACGTTGTTATCATCCATCCTTCTGTCTCATATATATTTAAATCTCAATAATTGAACAATCTGAGAGTTAGTATTTAAATGAACAATCAATTAACCTTTTTAGAATAATTCTTCATTTTTTATTATATTTGTATAATTCTGGATGATACATCCCACATACCGTTTGTTTCGAAACAGACCAAACAGATGGATGTAACCAATATCCATCCAACAAGCATCCATCAGAACGTCTGGCCATGGCGGATGCCCCACTCGGACTCCAGATATCTTTATATTATATAGAATGGAAAAAGGACTTTCTATTGTCCAGAGGAATTAATGCACCTGAAGAATGGTAGTAGCTTCAACTGACTCTTATATAGGAGAAAAATATCCAATCTAACATGTACGTATACATATTAGGCGGATTCCTCGGAAGCGGGAAAACCACCCTTCTGATGAAATTGGCATCGATGTACACCAAACGCGGTGAGAAGACGGCTCTCCTGGTCAACGAGTCGGGAGAGATCGGTGTTGATGGCGCCACCCTCAAGGCAGAGGGATATGATGCGATCGAGCTCCCGGACGGATGCATCTGCTGCTCCCTTTCCGGAACCCTTCAGTCAGCACTGAAGAACATCAAGAGGGACATCGATCCCGACATTATCATCATAGAGCCCACAGGACTCGCCCTTCCTCACAAGGTCAAGGAGCTCGTACACTTCTCTATGATCGATGAGGACGAGACCTACATCATCGGCGTCTGTGACGTCCAGAGGTTCGAAGACCTCATCAAAAAGAAGGAACAGTTCTTCAAGATGCAGATGTCCAACGCGGACTTCGTGCTCATCAACAAATCCGACCTGGCCAAACCCGGACAGATCGACGAGATCACCAAATGGATGAAGGAGCAGTTCCCCGACAAGCCCATCCAGGCGATCTCCGCAAAGAACGACGAGAACCTCGACAAGGTCTACGAGATGATGCAATGAGCGAGCACCACCACGATCACGACCATGAGCACCACGATCATGAGAAGACATCGATCGAGGAGGCCGGAGGATGTGCAGTCGGACTCACCGGTAAGATCAACTGCTTCAACGCCGACGCCGAAGCCAGGTTCGCAAAGGCCCTCCTGACCATCGGTGAGTGGGTGCAGAAGGAGTCCGGATGTCTTCTCGGACACATCAAGGCCGCGATCACCCTTGATGACGGATCCGGCATCACCCTCAACCTGACAGACCTCGAGAACGGAGTGGAGCACCACGGAACACTCGAACCCCAGGAGAAGGTAAACTTCACATTCATGTGCGCGGTCCTCGACGTCGACGAGGGCGAGCTGAGGCACAGGATGTACCACGCCATAGACGACTCCGGTCTCGACTACGAGCTGGACGAGCATGTGGAATGTCACTGTCACGACCATGATCACCATCACCACGATCATGATCACGACCATGACCATGGACATGAGCACCACCACCATCACCACGACGGCGAGGAGTGCCACTGCCATGACCATGAACACCATCACCACGATCACGACCATGACCATGATGATGGACACGGCCACGAGCACCACGACGGTGAATGCCACTGTCCCGAGTGCGAGGCCAAGAAGAAGGAGCAGCCGGCCAAGGAGAAGAAATCCCTGTTCGGCTGGATGAGGAGGAAAAAGGAATGACTTATGGAATATCCCTCGATATCGGAACCAGCGGTACGAGGGGACACGCCGTAGAACTGGAGACCGGGAAGATCATCTCGACCTCCGTCACAGAATGCCACCCGCTGCCCGGTGCCAACATCATGGACCACCTGACGTTCTGCATCAACGTGGGAACCGACGTAGCGCACAAGATCCTGATCGATACCGTCAACAAGCTCATCGCCACTATGGGTGTCGACCTCAAGCAGGTCGAGAAGGTGAGTATCTGCGGAAACCCCATTCAGCTCTCGCTGTTCCAGGGAATCCCCGTGGACGACCTCGCCTTCGCCGGAGAGAACGCCCACAAGGCCAGGGGTATCCAGGAGCAGAAGAGGGACGCCGGAGTGTTCTCCGCCGTCGATGTCGGACTCAACGTCAAGGACGGATGCGAGCTCTACGTTCCCCCGTCCATCAGGCACGAGATCGGAGCCGATGCACTGGCCATGATGTACAAGAGCGGATTCCTCGAGCAGAAGGAGAACTGTCTCGTCACTGATTACGGAACCAACGCTGAGATGGCCCTGAAGATCGGAGACGAGATCTACACAGGATCCGCTGCCGCAGGACCCGCCATGGAGGGACAGTCCATCAAATGCGGAATGCTCGCAGGACCCGGAGCCATCTCCGACCTGGAGTACGATTTCAAGTGGATCTGCAAGGTCCTCGATGACGACATCATCCCCAAGGACGGAGACAAGGTCGACTTCGGACTCGAGATCATCGAGCCCAACGGACCCATGCACGGAAAGGCCAAGGGAATCACCGGAACCGGAGTCATCGCCGCTGTCGCAGCAGCCATGGACGACCACCTCTGGAAGAAGGGTAAGCTCAAGACATCCGACGGAAAGCTCCACCTGCAGGACGGAGTCTACATCGACTCCCACGACATCGCAGAGGCACTGAAGGCCATCGGAGCCATGAGGGCCGGACACTTCACACTGCTCGAGCACGCCGGAATCAAGTTCAGCGAGCTGGACATCATGTACATGGCCGGAGCATCCGGAACCTACGTCGACGCCGTCAAGGCAAGGCAGGTCGGACTTCTGCCCCCCTCCTGTAACACCATCTACCAGTACGGAAACACCTCCCTGGCCATGGCCACGGACATCCTGAAGGACCCCGAACTGCTCGATGAGCTGCAGGACATCGCCAACGGAATCAGGGCCAACCACATCATGTTCGCCGGAGACAAGATCTTCGAGCAGATCTACATGCAGGAGCTCGCCGTCTGCGACGAGGGAATGAGCATGGAGATGTACAACAAGAACAACGCCATGGTCGGAATCCAGGAGCTGCCCAAGCCCAAGGGAACCCCCACCGTGCACCGCATGGTCCAGCGTGACATCCCCGATCTCGGAGAGAAGGGAATGTACATCCTCCACGACATTGGAACCGAGCTCCGCGGACACATGGAAGGATGCATCGGATGCAAGAAGTGTGAGAACGAGTGCCCCGAGCACGCCCTCACCGTCGAAGCAGGCAATGAGATCGTCGTCAAGACCAAGAACTGTCTGGGAACCGCCTGTTACAGGTGCCAGTTCAGCTGCCCCAAGAAGGTCTACAAGTACGACAACCTCAAGCTGACCTTCTGATAACAAACGAGGGGTACAGCCCCTCACCTT